>NZ_DBNHFX010000046.1:0-20685 GCF_057137845.1 Sandaracinobacteroides sp.
TCGTCGCGCGCTGGTTCCAGCACCAGCAGCAATCCATGCGGTTCATGGTCGAGGCGGCGCTCGGCTGCGGCGATCTGGGCGAGTGTGTTCTCGAGATACAGGTTCGGCAACTGATGAACGGAAATGCCGGGAAACTGCACGCGGGCAAGTTCAAGTGCATCCATGTCGGCGACGATCAGTTCGTCCGGAAGCAGCGTTTCACCCTGCCGGGTGAAGCGGTCGTGGTAGTTCACCCAATGGTCGAGCACGGCAAAGCTGGGGATCGCGGCATACGCTGCACGTTTCCGGGCCTGATGTTCGATGTCGCTTTGCCAGCCGGTGCCGCTGACCAGTGCGGCGGCGCCATCGAGCGCGGCATCCGGGCTTTGTGCCAGTGCCGGGCGAGATGCATCATGCCAGAGCCGGGCTGCCGGGCCTGCCGCGAATACACGCGTATTCGGGATCAGCCCGGCGTCGATCCAGCCGAGGATCAGGTTGGCAGCACCGGCATCGTGCATGATGACGGCTGTTTCCGCAGGGAAGGCGATCATGGCCGGAAGCGGCCATACAGCAGGATATCGGCGGCTTCGCCATCGAACAGTTCCTGCCCGATCCGGCGGCCTTCCAGCACCATTCCCGAACGTTCGGCGATGCGCTGCATGCCGATATTCAGCGAACTGGTGCCCGCCGTCACCTTGCGGGTGCCGGTCGCGAACAGCCAGTCCATCAGCAGGCTCCATGCCTCGTGGCCGTAACCCCGGCCCCAGCAGGCGCGATCGCCGATCATGATCCCCATATCGGCCGTAAGGTGCCGAGGGGCAACATAGGCGGTCAGTGTACCGATCGGCCTGCCGCCTGCCCGTTCCTCGACGAGGAGGAAATGATTTGGGCCGTCGGCAAAACTGGCAAGATAGGCACGGGCACTTTCTTGGTCGTGCCGGGCGAACCGCTGGTTGCTGTAGCGTGTGACTTCGGGATCATTGAGCCACGACAGATATGCGTCGCCGATGTCTCCTTCGCGGAACGGGCGAAGGACGATGCGGCTGCCGGACAGCACGGTATCTGCTGCGGAAAGCGGCATCATCGGGCGTCCGTGTTCACCTTGCGCAGGGCGTCGAGATTGGCCCAGACCTTGGCAAACGCGGCCACGACCTGATCGATATCGGCGTCTTCGAACTCGTTCATGCACAGGTTCAGGCCGAGGAACGTTTCGTTGTGCAGCTTCTCGGCAACCGGGCACAGCCCCGGGCCGTAGCGCACGTCCTGCCCGGCGTAGGGCGAAGTCCAGGGGAAGCCGCCAGTGCCATAGGCTATGCGGTTGCGGAACATCGGCAACAGATGCAGATTCTGATAGCCGACGACCAGGCCGGGCACACCTTCCGCCCTGAGTGCGTCAGCGAGAAGCGCCCGGCTGACACCGAGTGCGGCAGTATCCAGCGTCATGCCATAGACATAATAGACGTTGGTCAGCCCTTGCGGCGTGTAGGGCGGTGTGATCCCGGGAAGCGCGCGTATCCCGGCCGTCAGGCGGTCGGCGGCGGCCATGCGCGATGCGATGCGCGGCGCGAGTTTCGTCAGTTGCACGCGGGCGATCGCGGCCTCGATCTCTCCCATGCGGAAATTATATCCCAGCATGTTGGACAGGGCTGCGGGGTCGTCGGTTCTGACCACGGCTTCGGCATGGTTGCGGATCAGGCACAGGCGCTGCGCCAGCACGTCGTCGTTGGTGACGAGTATGCCGCCTTCGCCGCAGTGAATATGCTTGTGATAATTCAGACTGTAGCCGCCGATGTCGGCCAGCGTGCCTGCGAAGGCATCGCCGTAGCGGGCGCCCGGCGCCTGCGCGGTGTCCGAAATGATCTTCAGGCCGTGACGATCGGCGATGGCGCGCAGTTCCGTCATGGCGGCGGATTGGCCGAAGATATCCACGGCCATGATGGCGCGTGTGCGCGGCGTGATCAGCCGTTCGACGCTGCCCGGATCGATGTTGAAGGTTTCCGGATCGATGTCGGCAAAGACCGGGATGGCATTGAAGTGGAGGATCGCGGTGGCGGTTGCGGCCATGGTCCAGGGTGTGGTGATGATTTCATCACCCGGCTCTACGCCGATGGCGCCGACGGCCGCGATCAGCCCGGATGTCCAACTGTTTACGGCGATCGCATGCCGCACGCCGAAATATTCGGCTGCTGCCGCCTCGATGGCCCGTACGCGCGGACCGCCCATGAAGCCTTCGCCCGGCGCCCCGATATAGGCGGACAGCACTCCGGACTTCATCACTTCGACTGCTGCCGCGATGTCGTCGTCGCCGATCGTGTTGAAGAGGGCGAGAGGGGCGGCAATCAGCGGAGTGCCGCCGAACAGGGCGAGTGGCTGGGAATTCATGCGTCGGCTACTCCGGATATTGTCCCTGAATGAAAATGCACTCCGGCGGCGACGCGGACTTCGTGTGCGATCGCCTGTGCGGCAAGCGCGGAACCGCCGTCGCATGACAGCGTGCCGCCCGTTTCCAGATGACTGCGCAACTGATTCATACAGGCCAGCATTGCCAGATCATATCGTCCGGGGGTGACGCTGTCTGCGCCAAGCGTCCTGTATCCGACGAAGTGCGGGCTGTCCACAGCAAGGCGACGGCGCCAGGAAAGCCCGCCTTCTTCCATGCGGATAACACCGGCTTCCGTTGCAAGTTCCAGTTCGAACAGCGAAAAGTCGGCTGCATTGCCGATATTCAGCGTAACCGGAACATCTCCGGCGGCCAGAAGGCAGGGAATGGACGGATCATCAGGCCAGTGATCGAACACCGGCCTGCCGGCGGAGACGACGGACAGCGGCCCCAACAGCATGGCGAGCAGATCGAACATGTGGCTGCCGTTGTTCAGAACGCCTTTGGTGTAAACGCCGCTCGCCGAGCGAACGGCACCCCATCTACCGGCTGCGATTTCATCGCATAGTTGCCTGACGTCCGGTGCCCAGCGTCGGGTGTGGTTGACGGCGACTGCGACGCCCGCATCTGCTGCGGCCGAAATCAGCGAGCGGGACGCAGCAATGTCTGGTGTCAGAGGTTTTTCGGCGAAGATCAGTCGCGGCCGAAGCGCAAGCGCCGCGTGGAAATGCGGGGCATGCAGCGCCGTGGGCGAGCACAGGCTGACAATGTCATACGGCGCGAATTCCGCAGCTTCGGCCATGCTGCCGACAGCATGGCCGACACCCCAACGCTTCTGGAAGCCGGAGCGACGCACTTCGTCCGGATCGACGCAGGCAACGAGATTGAAGCCGCCTGCCTGCCGGTAGGCGGCGGCATGCGTGCGTGGCGGGGCGTCGTCCGGGCGGGAGGCGTCGTAGCCGCCGGCGATTGCACCGCAGCCGACGATCAGAACATTCTGTTGGCCCATGTTTGTCAGCCGTTCTTCAGCAGATCCCAGCTCAGCGGCGTTCCCCGCGCGACGTCCCGTCCGACACACATCCCGAGAATGGTTTCCAGATGGCGAGGCGGCAGGCCGAGGCCCGGCCGGATGGCCCGGACATTTTCTTCGGTCAGGATTTCACCCTTGGCCAGATCCTTCACGACATAGAGCGAACGGCGGAACTGGAGTGATTTTTCCTCGGCGCCGGTCGGCCCGTAGCGGATCTGTCCGAGTGCCTGCCACGCGCGGCCGGTTTCCGTTACGAGTGCGCGCAATTCATCCGGTTCCAACGAGAATGTGCTGTCCACGCCGCCGTCCGCACGGTCCAGGGTGAAGTGCTTCTCGACGACCGTCGCCCCGAGTGCGACGCTCGCGACGGCAACGCCTGTGCCCATGCTGTGGTCTGAAAGGCCGATCTGGCAGCCGAACAGGCTGCGCATGTGCGGGATGGTGCGGATGTTGCTGTTCGCCGGTGTTGCCGGATAGGTGCTGGTGCATTTCAGCAATACCAGATCCCGGCATCCGGCCGCGCGCGCCACCCGCACCGTTTCGTCGATCTCGGCGGCGTTGGCCATGCCGGTCGAGATGATCATCGGCTTTCCCGTCGCCGCCACCCGGCGCACCAGCGCATGATCGGTGTTCTCGAACGAAGCGATCTTGAAGCACGGAACGTCGAGGCTTTCCAGAAACGCCACCGCAGTTTCATCGAACGGCGAGGAGAACGCTTCCATTCCCAGATCGCGCGCCCTGTCGAACAGGGGCTTGTGCCATTCCCAGGGCGTATAGGCCTCGGCATAGAGGTCATAGAGGTTCCGCCCCGCCCAGAGGCTGTTCTGGTCTTCGATCCGGAAGCCTTCGGCAGCGGAATCGATCGTCATGGTATCGGGTGTATAGGTTTGCAGCTTCAGCGCATGGGCGCCGGCGGCGGCGGCCGCTTCGACGAGCTGCATGGCCCGATCGAGTGACTGGTTGTGATTACCGGACATTTCCGCAATGATGAAGGGCGCATGGTCTGGCCCGACCATGTGTCTGCCGACAGCAAAATTGCGGTGTTCCTCGCTCGGGTTGCTCACTTAGATGTCCTTCACGTGCGCCGAGATGTCGGGCCGGTAGCCGGCGCGGGCAAACAGCGCGTGGGAGCGCCGGTTTCCCGGCATGATCTTCGCCTGTATCCGCCGCATATCAGGCCGTTCGGCGGCAAGCCAGCCTTCGGCGGCGAGCAGCAGGCGCGACCCATCGCCGGCACGGCCGTCGGGTGTCAGATAGATGGAAACCTCGGCCGTTGCGGCATCACCGCAATCGAAGCGGACGATGCCGATGGCCGTGCCCCGGCGCTCGCCCACAAGCAACAATGTCTGCTCTGATTGCATGACCTCGGCGAACCATCGCCGGTGTGCTTCCAGCGGAATGGGATCCGGGTTGCGGGCGGTTTCCCGCACAGACGCGGCGTTTCGCCATGCGTGGATGGCGTCGCTGTCGTCGGCCTGTGCACGACGGATATGGATTTCCTCGCCGCCGATGGCTGCGGCCACCCGGCGCGCGCCCTCTCCATCTACTGCAGCCATCCCTGCGCGGGAGATGTTGTTGCGCCACGCTTCACTTTCGACCAGCACGCGCAGATGGGCAGCAATCTTTTCCACGTCGATCGGCCCCTCGACGGAATGCAGCAGGCCGAGTGCGGCGGCCTCGTGGAGGAGGACATGCTGGTTGTCGGCGATCTCGACGGCAAGCGTCGGCAGACCAAGGCAGCAACGCTCCCATGTGGCGGTGCCGCCTGCGCCGATACCGATGTCGGCGGCGGCCATCAGCGAGGCCACGTCGGGGGTGTCGACATGCAGGGTCCAGCCGGGGCGGTTTCCGGCTACATCGCGCAATCCGGGCAGATGGGGGTTTGCGCTGCCGGTCACGATATCGACGTGCAGATGGCCCAGCCCGGCCGCGTCGATGGCCCGCAGCAGTACTCCTCCGTGATTGTGCGGATCGCTGCCGCCCATCATCAGGAACAGTCGGCCGGCCGGCCCGCTGCGGGCAATTGTCGTTCGGCGCATCGCGGCGAAGGATGGGCGCAGCAACGCGAACTGCGGGCCGAGCATCATGGCCACTGCATCGGCGGGCTGGTATCGCGCCCCGGCATTGCGGTGCGCCGTCTGGTCCAGCAGCAGGTCGCAATCGTGACGGCGGCCCAGATCGTCGATCACCATGCATCGGCGCCCGTCCGTACGAACGGCGCGTTCCCAGACGCTATCTAGTCCGTAATGATCGACGACGACCCATGCGGCATCCGGCACGCCTGCAAGGAACTGCGCGGCGTCGGCCAACTGGGTTTCATCGCCCATCCGGCAGCCGGGTGCTGGCAGGGGAGTGGAAGGCGTGATTGCGTGCAGCGCATGACCATGCCTGCGGATCATGTCGGCAAGGCCGTCGGGGATTTCCGCTGCAACGAAAACGCTGGCTTCTCCGCTGGCCTGCAATGCCGAGGCCAGCGCCAGACAGCGGAAGACATGCCCCGTTCCCATCCGGGTGGACGCATCCACGCGGAACGCCACGCTCATCGGTCGGCCTTTGCTGCTCCCGTGTCGCGCGAACGCAGGGCAGATGCCATCAGCTCGGCGCGATCCCAGTCTTCGGGCGTGTCGATGTCGACGACGCGCCATTCGGGAATCGGATAGCCTGCCCCGTTCGCATGAATATTGAGGCCCTGCCGCCATGCATCTGCCGTGCCCCAGTAGAACTGCCCGGCGTCGTGGTAGAAGGGTTCGAGGTCCTGCGTGCGGACATTGACGTTTTCCGGCATGAAGGGTGCAACCCGCCCGTCCGGACCAAGCCGCAGCGCGCGCTGGATTGGCGAAGGGAAAGCCGTGACCGGAAAAACATAAGGCGCAGCCCCCGACTCGACGAGCCGCAAGGTTGCCACAAGATCTTCCGGCTGCAGAAAAGGCACGCCGGGATAGATGCAGCACAGGTGATCGATCCGCCATCCGAGCGCCACGCACTGTTCCAGCGCATGCTGAACCACCGGGACCGTGGGCGTTGTGTCGTCGGCGAGTTCGGCTGGCCGCATGAAGGGCAGCAGCGCACCGGCGTCGCGCGCGATGTCGGCGATCTCTGCGTCGTCGGTCGATACGACGATATGGTCGAAGAGGTTCGACGCAAGGGCCGCATCGACAGCATAGCCGATCATCGGGCGGCCCGCGAAACTGCGGATATTCTTGCGCGGAATACGCTTCGAACCGCCGCGCGCGGGAATGACGGCGATCCGGCCGGTCACGCACGGTCTCCGGCGGTGACGGCGTTACGCAGCACGGCCACGACGCGGTCCTGCTGTTCGGTGGTCAGCGCCGGGAACAGCGGGATGGTGATGGCGCGGTTGGCATAGGTTTCCGCTGCGGGGAAATCGCCCGGTTTGAATCCGAGCCGCCGATAATAGGGCTGAAGGTGAATGGGCGCATAGTGCAGGTTGGCACCGATCTGGGCTTCGCGCAGGGCGTTGAACACGTCGGCGCGTGTTGCTGTCGTCCGCTGCTCGTCCACCTCGATCACATAGAGATGCCATGCGGATTCTGCGCCGTGTCGCCGGGCGGGCAGCCGGAAGGGCAGGTCGGCCAGCAGCCGATCGTAGCGGTCGGCGTGTGCGGCGCGCCTTGTCCGCATATCGTCAAGCCGCACCATCTGCGAGATGCCGAGCGCAGCCTGCATGTCGGTGATGCGGTAGTTGAAGCCCAGTATCTGCTGTTCGTAATACCAGGCGCCGGCGGAGGGCTGTTCGAACAGATCCGGATCGCGGGTAATGCCGTGGCTGCGAAGCAGCCGCATGCGATCGGCGATGGCCGGGTCGCGGGTGGTCGCCATACCGCCCTCGCCGGTCGTCACGATCTTCACGGGGTGGAAGCTGAACACGCAGACGTCGGCGTATGCGCTACCGACGGGCCGGCCATCGAGGCTGGCGCCGGTTGCATGCGAAGCGTCCTCGAGAATCCGGAAGCCGTAGCGGTCGGCGAGCTGGCGAATGGCCGGTAGGTCGGCCGGGTAGCCCGCGAAATCCACGGGTACGACGATATCGGGAAGCCGCCCGGCCTGTTCGGCGCGCGCCAGACGCGCGGCAAGATCCGCGACCGACATGTTGCGCGTATCCGGATCGATATCGACGAAATCGACATCGGCGCCACAATAGCGGCCACAGTTTGCGGATGCCACGAAGCTGTTGGGGGTTGTCCACAGCAGGCCGCCCGGCCCCAGACCCAGGGCAAGGCAGGCAATGTGCAAGGCCGCAGTTGCGTTACACACAGCCACCGCATGCCCGGCATCATGACGAGCGGCAAACAGCCGTTCGAACTCCGTCACTTTCGGGCCCTGGGTCAGAAAGGCAGAGGTTAGTGTGCCAGTGACCGCCGCAATATCGGCGTCGTCGATTTCCTGACGGCTGTAGGGGATCGGCTCCATCGGCGATTATGCGACGGTGCCGGTTGCGACGTGCTTCGCGATCAATTCGCGGATTTGCACGACCGACAGAAAATCGGGATTGTCTCCGCTGTTGTAGCTGAATCCGGCCCCGACCTGCTTTCCGCCGAATGCCTCGGCGTATTCGTCGAGGGAAACCAGCCCTGCTGCGGGAAGGATGGCGTAATATGCGCCGATGTCCACGGTGTTCAGGCTGTCGGAAACGGTGATCATTTCTTCGTGGATCTTTTCGCCGGGACGAATGCCGACGATTTCCTGCCTGGCGTCCGGTGCGATGGCGGTGGCGACATCGGTGATGCGGTAGGACGGGATTTTCGGCACCAGAATTTCGCTGCCAAGCGCATTTTCGATCGACCAGAGCACCATGTCCACACCCTCTTGCAGAGAGATGTTGAACCGGGTCATGGCCGCGTCGGTGATCGGCAGAACGCCCGATGCGCGCCGTGCAAGGAAGAACGGAATGACCGAGCCGCGGCTTCCCATCACATTGCCATAGCGGACCACGCTGAAACGGATGTCGCGTTGCCCGCGGATATTGTTTGCAGCAACGAAAAGCTTGTCTGAGCAGAGCTTGGTCGCGCCATAGAGATTGACCGGAGCGGCGGCCTTGTCCGTCGACAACGCGACCACCCGGCCGACCCCCTGATCAAGGGCGGCCTCGATCACATTCTGCGCGCCCATCACGTTGGTCCGGATGCACTCGAACGGGTTGTATTCGGCCGCCGGAACCTGTTTCAGCGCGGCTGCGTGGACGACGATGTCGATCCCCTCGAATGCGCGACGCATCCGGTCTGCATCGCGCACGTCGCCGATGAAATAGCGGATGGCGGGATGGGCGGAGAGCGGGAACTGCTGCGCCATCTCGAACTGCTTCAACTCGTCGCGTGAGTAGATGACCAGTCGGCTGACATCCGGGAAGCGGTCCAGAACGGTCTTTACGAACGCCTTGCCGAAAGAACCCGTTCCGCCGGTGATAAGGATGGATTTGCGGTTGAGCATGAGAATCCGTCTGCAAATGCACACAACCCCTTGGACTGCAAGGGTATCGTCGGTGCTTCAGTTGTTTGATGAAGTTCCATAGCCGCGAGGCGGCAGTGTCGCAACCGGGGTGTTGCCCAGTACTGGCGGTTACCGAAGGCGTTGGACGAGTGGCAGCGCCACGAGTACCCAGGCCCCCCACAGAACCACGCCGGAGAGCAACGCAATTCCCAATACCATTACCGGTTGCGGCGTGGTCGGGCGGTGAGAAACCGTGACGGAGCCGAACGGTTCGGCGGCATAAGGCGCGTGCGCGCTGGCCATCATGCGCATATTCTCGTAGCCGCTCAGCGCCTTGGCGAGGGACATGCGATATTCCACGACCTGCGTTTCCTGCAACCTCCGTTCGAGATAGGCCACATATTCGTCGGCACGGGTAAGCGCCTTGGCACGCAGGAACTCATCGGCGTCGTGCACGACCGCCGTGAGAAGCTGCGCTGCGAGCTTGGGATCACGATGTTCGAACGACAGCGAGGTGATGCCTTTTTTCCGATCCTCGCTGATGATCAGCTTGGTCTGCAACAGATCGCGAAGCTCGGCGCTGCCCGGCTTCTGCCATGGAACGTCGGGAATGCCGAGCAGCCCCTTCACCGGCTTTGTGACGCTGCGGATCGGTGAAGGCGGTTCCCGCCAGACACCCTTTTGCGAATCCCAGTGGGCGGGGAAAAGCCCCCGCATCAATGCTTCGTTACCCGCAACGATACGGGCGACAGCTTCCGACCGGGCGGCCTCGGGAAAGAGCGAAAAGGAGGATCCCGAGTCGAGCCCGATATCGACGCCCACGATCGAGCCGATCCCGGCAAGGCCCGAAGGGATCGAGCTTCCGCCGCTGTCGGCCGCCGTGACCTGCACTTTCGCCGTATAGCGATAGGTAGCGAGATTGAGATACAGCGCGCCGGCTGCAAGGGTGAAGAACATGAACAGCGGCAACAGCCACTTCCTCGCCCAAAGGTCGGCAATCATTGCAGCGATGTCGATCGTCTCGGCCGGGACTTCCGGCGCTGATGCAGGCGAGTCCTCGAAATCGGCGTTATGCACCTGCATCGTCCATTCCTGATCATGAAGGCAGTGCTGCGTATCCCGGTAAGCGCGTGGATTGGCAAGCCCCCGGTCTGATGCAGGCACGGTCTGATGCAGGCCCGGTCTGATGCAGGCCCGGTCTGATGCAGGCCCGGCTCGGCCGGCCGGCGAAGTTTCACTTGTGGCAATGCGGTCGTGCCGATAAAGCCGCCGCCTGTGGCAGGCCACACCCCGATATGCCTTTTGCGGCACGTCATTCGCACGGTAGCGCGCCGGGGTTCCCCATCATTGAACGGTTCAGGTAACGAGAGGCGAACGTGGAAGCATTGCTGATTGGCGCGGGGCGGATGGGGTTGACCCATATGGCCCAGTTGAATCTGCTGACGGACTTTTCCATCCGCTGGACCATCGTCGAGCCGTCGCTTGCCGTTCGCAGGGGCCTGTCGTTCTTCCTGCCCGATGCGATGCTGGGCAGGGCCTATGCGCGCCCGCAAGACGTGCAGGGGAGTTTCGATATTGCCGTCGTGTGCAGCCCGACGACGCACCACCAGGGTGCCTGGGACATGCTCAGGGGCAGGGCGGATCGTGTTTTCATCGAGAAACCGTTGCGCGTGGAAAACCCCGGTCCCGAGGTGCTGTGCGGGTATGTCCTGCTGCATCATCCGCTGCAGAAACGCTTCGTCGAACGGTGCGGATCGGATGTCCGGTCCATTTCACTGTCGCTCCGTGCGAACACCATGCTTGCGCCCAATACCGGCTGGCGTGGCCAGAAGGCAGCGGGTGGCGGTGTCATCAACGAGTTCGGATCGCACCTGCTGTCGCTGCTGGTGCATATCGGGGGGCCGGTTGCCAGCCTTTCGCTCGACGAGGAGCGGGTTGTGCATTCGGTCGATGCGCCCGACATCGCGCGGTTGTCGGGGGTCTGCGCGTCGGGCGCGCGCTTCGATCTGACGCTGGACTGGACCGACAGCAGCATTCGCAAGCCTACCTACGCAGTCCGTGCCGATCTGGCGGATGGGCGCACCCTTGGCCATGATTTCTACGAGCTGCGCGAGGGCGACGATCGTCTGTCCATCGCCAGCCTGGAAACTGCTTGCGGGGTCTATCTGCGCGGCGTCGAGTTCACCGAACAGGCGCGCTTCTTTCTGGCTGGCGAGAATTTTCCGCAACATCTGGCGGTAGCCTCGGAGGTTGATCGACTGCTGGGAGAGCTTGCATGATCATTCTGGGTGACAATCCCTTCTTCGGGGTCAATCACGCTTCAACCGAGCGTTCGAGCAACTATTTCGCCCGCCTGCTGAAGCGTGACTGGAGTTCGGCGCACACCACCATGCGGGCGGCGCTTGCCAATGATGTGACACATTTCATGGTCAGCACGCATGCGGAAGCGCCGGAACTGCTGGCGTCGATGCGCGAACACGCCGACCTGCGCAACTTTTCGATCATCCCGGCGGTGCCCTACCTCTACCGGTTGAATGGCCTGGTCGCGGCAAAGGGGGTTCCGGCTGCGATCATGCAGTCGATGTCGTATCCGGCCTTCCTGCGAGGAATGCTCGCATCCGGGTCTGTGCCGGCGTCGGCGCTGGCTGCATTCGTCCGCAAGGAAGTGGAGGCTGTCGCCGGACTCGGGTTTGCCGTTCCATATGTTGCGATGCAGAATATCTTCGTGGATCTGCTGCTGGGCATGGGGCAGGCCCGCTACATCAGCGAGGTTGGCCGGCGGATGGCGGCCGAAGGGCGCCAGCTTGTGGCCATCACGATGAATCCGCTGCTTGCCGATCGTCTGCTGGATCCGTCGATCATCCTGTGCACGCACTACAATTGCCTCGGATACATGGTGCAACCCGATCTCGCCGGGTTCCAGCAGTGGATTTCGGGCACCGGAAGGCGGGTATGGGCGATGGGCGTGATGTCCTCGGGGCAGGCCCCTCTGGATGCGGTGCTGGCCGATCCTACGCTTGGGCGGTTCGAATCCGTCGTGCTGGGGGCCTCGAGGCCAGCCTCGATCCAGTCGTTCGCGCAGGGCTATCGCCAGATAGGCTGAGGCTCAGCTTTCCAGGCCGATCACCTCCCGCAGGAACTGCTGCGGATCGCGGGCTTTCGGTTCCGGTTGATAGCCCGCCGCATTCTGCAACGCTTGTTGCAGGCTGGCCTTGTCGCCGCCCGGTTGGTGCACGATGACGGCCTGCCGGTCGAACAGCGGGCTGATGGCGGCATGCGGATTGTTGGTGATGATGCGCGTGCCGGTTGCCCTCGCCTCGAAGCAGCGGATGGTCAGCCCGGTCTGTCGGGGATGGGCAAAATCGACGGTCAGCGCCGATGATTCAAGGGTGGCGATATACTGGTCGTACGGCAATGGCTTGAACCGAATGGATTTCTGCCACTTCCAGTAGAGGCGCGGGGAACGCAGGAAGTTCCAGAGGAAGGTCAGGATGCTCTTCTCGAAAATCGCGACAAATGTGCGTTCGGCGCCCGCAATCGACAGCACCTCGTCGACATAGCCGAGCCGCTGGCTGTGGTTCCGGAGGATCGCAGAAATGTCATAGCGGATGGCGGGCTTGGGGTCCGGCGGAGACAATGTCGAGAACAGTTCGACAAGCGGCCAGCCCTCGGCGTGTGCGTCGGCATAATCGAAGGTGGAAACGCGATCGACCCCGGCTTTCGGCCAGCGCCGGCAGGCGCGGTCGTAGGCGAGCGCGTCGAAATGATAGCCGACGATCCTTCGGCTGACCTGTCTCAGATCCGCGATCAGTTCGGGTCCGATGCCTCGGCCCTTGAAGATGACGACCAGGTCCCATTCCTGCTGACATAATCCCAGCCGATGATAGGCCCTGCGGGTGAGTGTCCGGGCAATCGGGAGGTCGAGTTTGCCTAGCATCTTGCCCACGGCATTGTCGGGATATTCATCGTTCGCGTGGGTGACGGCATAGCCCATCTGCTCCAGCGCCTGCTGGATGACCCGCGCCATCGAATAGAAGGTGCGCGGGATGATCAGCAGGCAGCGCTCAGCCACTGGCCCCTCCGGCATGTCCCGGTGGCAGGGGGTGTTGTGTGCCGTCGATCAGATGGCGGGCAAAAGTCTGGATGTGATACTCTGGAAAGTCGGCATCGGGATCGCCAAGCGGTGTCTCGACGAACTGTTTCACTCCGCTGAAATCCAGCCCGTCGAACACATGGATTCGATCGGGTGAATAGAATGGTTCGGCCTCGATGCGGCGATTGCTGGTGATGATCTTCTTCCGGCCGCACAGATTTTCGAAGATGCGCATCGTGTAACCCGTCTGCGCATGGTTGGCGAAATCGAACACCGTGGTGGCGTTCGCCATGATTTCCAGAAAACGTCCGTGCGCGATCGGCCCGCGGCTCAGTCCTTCGGCCTTGATCCCGGCGCGCCTGAGGCGCGCTTCCACCGGCGGGGTGCAGGCAAGCCAGGCGTTCAGGTCGATGTCGTTGGAGGCGCAATATTTCCGGAAGCTGTCGATCGCCTCGTATCGCGCCTGGCTGACGATGTTGCCAACGAAATATACTCCGCCTCGCTGTCGTTCTGGCGCGGGCAGCGACTGGAATTCCCGGCTGCAAAACAGCGGCAGGTGCTTCAGGCCGTACTGGCGGGCATCTTCCGGGTCGAAGGTGAAGACTTCGTCGAAGCAGCCGAGGTGCGGTCGATAGTCGTGGTTGCTGATCGAATCCCAATTGTACAGCACGAAGCGGGCGCCATCGAACTGCCTGCGGAAAGCGGCCATGTTCGCCGCTGACAACTGGTGACACTGGATGAACAGCACAAGATCATAGCGCTGCCCGCTCTCCTTGCGGAGGATCCGGGCGTGATGGGCGTTCATGCGCGCCTGCCAGACAGCCGGCGAAACGACACGGATGGCCTTGGTGATGAAATCCCTCGGCTGGACTTCGTGCAGGTGCACTTCGTGGCCCTGGGCACGAAATTCCTCGGCGATCCTTTCAGAATAGCCGTGATAGGGAAGGGCGACCATCAGGATGCGCATCGGGGAACCTGTCTGTGCCGGAACATTGTGTCGGTCGGTCATTCGGTGAAGGCGCCATCGGTGGTGGTTTCCCGCCAGATGCCGGTCGCGGCGTCGAAGCGCTTTACGATCCTGGCCGGCACGCCGACGGCCACGCAATGATCCGGAATGTCATGCGTTACGATGGCGTTGGCGCCGATGACGCAGTTGCGGCCGATGCTCGCCCCGATGATGCAGGCGTTGTGGCCGATCCAGGTGCCGTCTCCTACGTGCACGGGGGCGCGCTGCGTGACGGGTTGATCCATGATGGCGGTGTGAACATCGGCAAAGCCATGCAGGTTGTCCGAGATATAGACGCCGTTTGCCGTCAGCACCTTTGCGCCCAGCGTGACACCCTTTGTTGCATAGATGTGATTGAAACGGCCGATCCGGCAACCGTCTCCGATTGTCAGCCTGGATTCGGCGTGGCCGGTCAGCGGGTTGGCCGCAAGGCAGCTTCCCGACGCCACCAGCACATCCTTGCCCAGATGGATGCGGTCTTCACCTTCGATGGCGACGGGGGCGACGATCAGGCTGCCATCGCCCCAGGCGCCGAAGCGCGATTTCCAGAGGATGCGGAACAGGCGCGCGCGCAACGCATTCAGCAGGCGGATGTGCGGAATCAATCGTGCAGGCCGTATCGGGCGCAGCCCCCCGCCGGAAGCGAAGTCCTGGCTTGCGGTCACTTCAGGAGGCCGCGCTCGCGCATTTCCTGCAGCGACTGCTCGTAGCGGCTTTCGATGGCGCCCTGTTCGAGCACCCATCGCGCGAAATGTGCGATGCCGGTTTCGAAATCGACCTTCGGCTCGAAGCCAAGCAGGGCACGGGCGCGCCTGAGATCGGCGTAGTTGTGCCGGATGTCGCCGATACGGAAGTTGCCGCTGACTTCGATCGGCACGTCCTTGCCATAGAGTCTTGCAAGCGTGGTTGCGACCGTCATGACCGAAGTTGGCGTTCCCGTCCCGACGTTGATGGCGTTGCCGGGGGCGTCTGGGGAAAAGATGGCCTGACAGGTGGCGGCGACGACATCGTCGATATAGACGAAGTCGCGGCTTTCGTGACCGTCCTCGAAAATGTTGATGCCCTGACCGGCAAGGATGCGATTGGAAAAGATCGACAGGATCCCGGTGTAGGGATTGCTGAGCGACTGGCCCGGCCCATAGACATTCTGGTACCGCAGGCTGACGGCCTCGAGGCCGAGCGCCGCACCGGCTACCAGAACCAGTTGTTCCTGCACCTGCTTGGTGATCCCGTAGACGGATGTGGGGTGAATGCGGCTGTCTTCGTCCGTCGCTTCGGGAACCAGCGCGCCGCCACCGGGGACAGTCGGCTCGAACAGGCCCTGCGCCATGTCGGCCTCGTTGCGGGTCGATGGCCAGACCGGCCCGAGCAGCGGCGAGCGGTATCGCCCCTCGCCGTAGATCGCCCGCGAGGAAGCCACCACGATCCGGCGGACGTTGCCCCGGTCTGCCGACAGGAGATCGAGCAGTTGCGCGGTGCCGCCAATATTGACCCGGCTGTAGTGATCGATCTGGTACATCGACTGACCGGTGCCGGTTTCGGCGGCAAGGTGCACGACCACTTCCTGGTTTTCGAGCGCGGCTTTCAGTGCGTCGGTATCCGTGACGTCGCCGACGATCAGCCGGCCTGCCGCAGAAGCGGCCTTCACCAGCGGAGACTGATCCGGTTCGGCACCGTGGATTTGCACCGAAAGGCTGTCGAGGATCGTGATATCATGCCCTTGCGCGGCCAGCTTCCCGGCCAGTGCAGAACCGATGAATCCGGCGCCGCCAGTGATCAGAATACGAGTCATGCCAGAGGATACTCCGGGTCGGTTGAAAGTGCTGTCGTGTCGGCTGGCGGCGGCATTGCCACGAGACCCTTGCGGCCACGCGACGCCCTGTCGCTGCCCGGATTGCCAACCGGCGGGCATCCCCTACACATTAACCGGGCAATTGCAACGCCGGCCTGATGGCGGCCACTGGCCGCTCCGGTCCGGCAGGCTTGGGGCTCGCCGGGCGTTTCCTTCGGCGCCCCGGTTCGGGAACAAGCAGCAAACCACTCAGTATGAACAGCAGGAAGAAGGGCGTCAGCACGATCGCCTCGCTCAGAAACGAAATGAAGAGCAGGGCGCCAACCAGCGCCCGGTCCGGCAGCATCCGCTGACGGAACAGGCCCCACAGGAACGGCAGGGACAGCGGTATCCCGACGGCATACAGCAGACCCACGATGCCGTTGCTGTTGCCACGGTCGATGGTCTGGCTGTCGTCTAGTTCGGTGTTGGCAAAGCCCAACTGGTTGGCATGGGAACGGTATTGTTCGGGATCGAAACCGATCCCCATCAGTGGGTTGGCGGCAACCACGTTCAACCCGGTAAGGAGGTCATATTGCCGTGCCCACCAACTGCCCCGGAATTCCCCGGTGAACTTCGACTGCACGTTATCGATCACGAATCCGCTGAGCGAGACGGCGATCAGGACACCCAAGGTTGCCGCCATCAACCGGCGATGGGCCGGACCACGCCCTAGCAGGCGCCAGAAATAAACGCCCAGAAGTAACCCCGCAACTGCAAGGCCGGTAGTCGACTGGGTGGAGAGAAGGGCCGCGAAAGCGAGAACCGACTGCCAGCGGCTGCGCAGAACGAATAGAGCGAGGTAAAGATACAGGTTCAGGTAGATCTGGAACACGCCAGGCTCGTAGAACAGCCCGTTCGGGCGCTTCAGGCCGCCCGCGTCTTCCAGCATGACGTGGAAATTGAAGATGTAGAGGAAGTGGTGGTAGGTAGTTTCCTCTACCTCGATCGTCTGGAAAGCCGGTTCGAACAGGGTGGCAAGAAACACGGTGGCAAGCGCGATCCATGCGAGCGGCCTGAGCAGAACCACAAGATCCCGTGCGAACGCATCGGTTCCGGCCTTCAGGTACAGTTTCAGAAGTAGTATTCCGGCGAGGAAGTTGGCGTAGCGCACAAGGATCGACGACAGTTCGCCAAAGCCGGATCGCAGAATGATCGCCAGCAGCAGAACGGCCAGAAGGCCATAGATCGCACCAAAGCGCGCCCGGATGGCAGTGTGGGGCGTCGCTGCCATCGCCAGCAGTGTCGCGGCGATCAGGACAGCAAGGATCGGAAGCCGGGGAAACAGCAGGTTGCCGCCGCTGATCAGGATTGCGGCGAACAGGGCTATCCGTCGTGCCACATCGACAGCCTGCAACGCGCCGGGCGGTGCGGGACGTGGAGGGATCGCCTGCGGGGTCATGCCGGTTTCGGTCCGTATCCGATGCGCATGCGGCATGCAACGCGCGCAAGCGCGGCCTCTCGGCTTGGCGTCAGCCACACCGAGAGGCTGGCAATCTCACTCCGCCATGAACCGGCGGTAGCAGGGCGTGGTCAGGAAGTCGGGCAGGTCTTTGGCCATCACCAGGTCGGAAAGCACGGTTGCCGCCTCGCGGTATTTTCCTGTTTCGAAGAAATTATCGCCGACTTCCGATTTCCAGACACCGAGCTGGTTCTGGATTTCCGCATTGATGAGGGCCGCCGTCACCTTGGTGCCGTTATCCAGCGCGACGCCGTGGTGGCGCCACTGCCAGAGCTGCGCGCGGCTGATTTCGGCGGTTGCGGCATCCTCCATCATGTTGTGCAGCGGCACCGCGCCCAAGCCGCGCAGCCATGCCGCGATATAGCCGATGGCGACGTTCACGTTCATCGCAAGCCCGGCCGCAGTCCGGCTGCCTTCGCTTGGCGTGGTCAGGTCTTCGGCCGTTGCGGTTCCGGCGGGCATTTTCGCCAACTGGTTGGGCGTCGGCATCAGCCGGTCGAACACCTCGCGCGCGACCGATACCAGCCCCGGATGGGCGACCCAGGTGCCATCGTGGCCCAGCGTCGCTTCGCGTTCCTTGTCGGCGCGGACGGCGGCGAAGGCGGCCTCGTTGCGGGCGGCATCATCCTTCACCGGAATGAAGGCCGACATCCCGCCCATCGCGTGCGCCCCGCGCCGGTGGCAGGTGCGAACCACATGCGCTGCATATTTCGCCATGAACGGAACGGTCATGTTCACCTGTGCGCGATCTGGCAGCACCTTGGCCGGATCGTGGCTCAGGCTTTTGATGTAGCTGAAAATATAGTCCCAGCGGCCGCAGTTCAGGCCGACGATATGGTCGCGCAGTTCAAACAGGATTTCGTCGGCCATGAAGGCGGCCGGCAGGGTTTCGATCAGCACGGTGGTCTTGATGGTGCCCACCGGCAGGCCCAGCACCGATTGCGCGGTGACGAAGATGTTGTTCCACAGCCGGGCTTCCAGATAATGTTCCATCTTGGGCAGATAGAAATAGGGGCCTGACCCCTGCTTCAGCAGCGCGCGGGCATTGTGGAAGAAATAGAGCGCGAAGTCGAAGATGGCGCCCGAGACTTCCTCTCCGTCGACGATGAGATGCGCTTCCGGCAGGTGCCAGCCGCGCGGGCGGCAGATCAGCACCGCGCGCTCGTCGTTCAGTCGGTAGCTCTTGCCCTTGTCCTCGAGGGTGATCGTCCCGGCGGCGGCGTCCTTCAGGTTGATCTGCCCTTCGACGATGTTCGACCATGTCGGCGACGTCGCGTCTTCGAGGCAGGCCATGAAGCAGTTTGCGCCGGAATTCAGCGCATTGATGACCATCTTGCGGTCGCATGGACCGGTGATCTCGACCCTGCGGTTCTGCAGGTCGCCGGGCGTGCCGGAGATCTTCCAGTCGCCTTCGCGCACGCTCGAGGTTTCGGGCGCAAAGTCGATCGCATTGCCGTGCGCCCACCATTTGCGGCGGTCGGCGCGCGCGCGCAGAAGCGACTGGCGGGTCGGTTCATACATGCGATGCAGATGCGCGACGAAGGCCAGCGCGGGTTCGGTCAGCACGGCATCGAAGCCCGGCTTGATTTCTCCCTTAAGCTCGATACCGGACATCATATGCGCTGCTCCTCGTCGATGATTTCGCAGTCGCACATAGTCCGGAAGTTCGCATAAGGCCAAGCGTGAACCCGCGCGTTGCGAACGGTGGCGCGACTTGTCTTGCCGATGCAACGGCTTGGCCCTAGGAAGGCGCGATGTTCAGCTTCGCTTCGGAACCCGATCATGCCCGCCTGAAACAGGTCTGGATGCTTGGGTGCGGCGCAATGGCCGGGGCGCTGCTGCGGCGCTGGCTGGAATCCGGCCTTCCCGCCGAAGCGGTGACGGTGATCGACCCGGCGCCCGCCGGCCTTCCTGCCGGGTTTACGGGCACGGTCGTCGAGGATGCGATCAGCGCCTGCGGCCACGCACCAGAACCGACGTTGCTGGTGCTGGGCGTGAAACCGCAGATTCTGCCGCGCCTTGCGCCGGGCCTGGGGCGGCTGCTGCGCCCGCCGCCGCTGATCCTGTCGATGCTGGCAGGCGTGCGCACGGCAACGATCGGCGCGTTTTTTCCCGGCGCGCCGGTGATCCGGATGATGCCGAACACGCCCGCCCGTATCGGCCGTGGCGTGACGGCGCTGTTCGCCAGCGGCGCCGGCGATTCCGATCAGGCAGCCATCGACTGGCTGATGGAATCGGCGGGCGCGCTGCGCTGGCTCGACGACGAGGCACTGTTCGACGCGGTGACTGCGGTATCCGGTTCCGGGCCTGCCTTTCTGTTCCGCTTTATCGAGGCGTTCGAAAGCGCCGCCGAAGCCGCCGGGCTGGCCCCTGATGTCGCGCGGTTTCTTGCCGTCGAAACGGTTGCCGGCGCCGCCGAACTGGCCCACCGCTCGGGCGAGGCACCATCGGCGCTGCGCGAACAGGTGACCAGCCCCAACGGCACCACCCAGGCCGGGCTTGAAATGCTGGATGGGGACGGCCTGCTGTCCAGCCTGTTGCGGGCAACCGTGAAGGCGGCGGCCGATCGTTCGCGCACGCTGGCAGCCGAAGTGGAAGCAGTCGTCGGGGCGGCGATTCCGTCAAACGGTGCGAACGCCAAATGACCGGGGTCGACGCCTCTGCCATACGCGAAGCGGCGCTTGGCGGCTGGCTTTCGGCGATCGCCGGCGCTGGTTGGCGCAGGGCCAGCGTCGAGGATGCAGCCGCCGCCGCCGGTTTGACGACGGGGCAGGTGCTGGCCGCTGTCGGAGACAGGTACGGCGCGGTCGCCTGCCTGCAGGACTGGCTGGCCGATGCGGTGGCAGACGGCGCTGCAACCGGCGCCGACGTGCGCGAGCGGCTGTTCGACGGGCTGATGCAGGGCTTCGATCTGCTGCAGGAACACAGGGCGGCAGTGCTTGCGATTCGCAACAGCCGCGATCCTGCTGTTGCGGCGCTGGTGATGGGCAGGGTGCCATGGCACGTCAGGCGGATCGCGGTTGCGGCGGGCATGCGCGTCGGCGGGCTGCGTGGCCGGGCACGGCTGTTGGCGCTGGGTGCCTTGTGCTTGCGGGCGTTCAGCGCATGGCGCACCGATGGCAGCGCCGACATGTCGGCGACGATGGCCGCACTCGATCGATTGCTGGACAAGGCCGAACGCGCCGAACGGGAAGGGCTTTCACCCGATCTGGTGGGCCTGCCAGGGCTTACGGCGCTCGTTGGCCGGCTGCGGCCGTAATCCGCGCCTGCCGGTCGAGTTCCTCGACCATTGCCCGATCGGTCGGCGGTATCAGCCCGGTCAGAACCGCCCAGAAGCCGCTGACGGCCTGCTGCCCGGCGGCGGCGTAGGCGGCCGCAACCCGCTCCCGCAGCGCATCGAAGAGTTCCGCCTCAAGGGTTCCCCCCTCGTCGGTCACTCTGAGGAGCCGCTGGCGC
>NZ_DBNHFX010000047.1:0-4539 GCF_057137845.1 Sandaracinobacteroides sp.
AGTAGACGCGGCTTCGCCCAGCCGCTCTTCCATCGCCTCGGCCTGCTGCACCAGCGCCTGCGCCTGCCCCAGCGCCTCGACGCCGAAGGCGGAAAGCGACAGCCGCCGCGAAGTCCGGTGAAACAGCGTCGCGCCGAGGCGTTGTTCCAGCCGTGCGATCGCCCGCGATACGGTCGGCACCGAAAGGCCACGGCTGCGCGCGGCGCCCGCGAAGCTTCCCGCTTCGGCGACGGCGACGAACAGTTCCCAGCCGGCAAAATCCGTATCAGTCATTTTGTGAAATGATCCGTTTCTATCCTTTCTATTCTTATATGACACGCGAACGCCTATTTGAAGCCCGTGCCGGATGACCCGGCTGAGGAGATCATACATGATCGAAGTTAGGCCGTTCGCATCGCTTGGCGCCGCCGACCATGGCTGGCTCGATGCGCGCCACCATTTCAGCTTTGCCGGCTATCACGATGCCGATCGCATGGGCTGGGGAAGTCTGCGTGTCTGGAACGACGACCGTATCGCGCCCGGCGCCGGCTTTCCGCCGCACCCGCACCGCGACATGGAGATCATCACCTATGTGCGCACCGGTGCCATCACGCACGAGGACAGCATGGGAAATCGCGGACGCACCGCCGCCGGCGATGTGCAGGTAATGAGCGCGGGAACCGGCGTCAGGCACAGCGAGGCCAATCTGGAGGATGTGGAAACCACGCTGTTCCAGATCTGGATCCTGCCCGACCGGGCGGGCGCAAGCCCGCAGTGGGGGATGCAGCCCTTCCCCAAGGCGGATCGCGCCGGGCGGTTCGTGGTGCTGGCGAGCGGCTTCGACGACGAAGGCGCGCTGCCGATACAGGCAAGCGCCCGCGTGCTTGGCGCAACGCTGCAACGCGGCACCGCCACCAGCTACCGGTTCGGTGCGGCGCGGGTCGGCTATCTGGTTGCGGCCGCCGGCCGGGTGAAGGTGAACGGCGTCGAAGTGCAGCCGCGCGACGGCGTCGCGATCCGCGACGTTGCCGAACTGGTTGTCGAAGCGATCGAGGACAGCGAACTCGTCCTTGTCGACGCGACGGAATAATGCGGATAGCAATGCGTCCGCAAAGGATCATGATGGAAGGGATGCCATTCAGATGACAAAGGTTCTCGTACTTTATTATTCCAGCTACGGCCACATGGAGATCATGGCCGGTGCAGTTGCCGAAGGTGTTCGCGCAGCGGGCGCCGAGGCGGTGGTGAAGCGGGTGCCGGAACTGGTGCCGGAACAGATCGCCAGCGCCAGCGGCTACAAGCAGCAGTCGGCGCCGATCGCGACCGTCGATGAACTGGCTGGCTATGACGCCATTCTGGTCGGCGCGCCTACGCGCTTTGGCCATATGGCAAGCCAGATGTCGAACTTCTGGGACCAGACCGGCCGACTGTGGGTAGAGGGCGGCCTGATAGGCAAGGTGGGTGCGGCCTTCACCTCGACCGCAACCCAGCATGGCGGACAGGAGACGACGCTGTTCGCGATCATCACCCAGTTGCTGCATCACGGGATGGTGGTGACGGGTCTGCCCTACAGCTTCCAGGGCCAGATGCGCCACGACGAGATCGTCGGCGGTTCGCCCTATGGCGCTTCGACGATCGCGGGCGCCGACCGCAGCCGCAAGCCTTCGGCGACCGACCTCGAGGGTGCGCGCTATCTGGGCCGCCACGCGGCGGAACTGGCGGCGAAACTCTCGGCCTGATCGCGATGCCCCGCGCGTTGTCTTTCCCTGAACGGGGACGTATCAATGCGCGGGGTCTTGCGAGGAGGACATCAGCCTGACGGACCGGATCGAGCGCCGCAGGATCGGCCACCCCGAGCGTGTGGTGCCGCTGGCATTTCTGGCCGGCATTACGGCAGGAACCGTGCTGCTGATGCTGCCGATGGCACGCGCAGGCGGCATGTCGGGCACGGATAGCGCCGACTTCATGGCGGCGCTGTTCACAGCGACATCGGCGCTCTGCGTAACCGGCCTGACGGTGGTGGATACGCCGTCCTACTGGTCGCCGTTCGGGCATGTCGTGCTGCTGCTGCTGCTGGAAACCGGCGGTCTGGGCATCATGACCGGGGCGACGCTGCTTGGCCTGCTGGTCACGCGCGCGCTGCCGTTGCGCAGCCGGTTGATGGCGTCGGCCGAAATGCGCAGCCTCGACCTCGGCGACGTGGGCAAGGTTCTGCGTCTTGTCGTCGTGGCGACGCTTGCCGGCGAGGCAGTGCTGACGGTCTGGCTGACGGCGCGCTTCTGGTCGTGGGGGATGCCGTTCGGACCGGCGCTCTGGCATGGGCTGTTCCATGCCTGCTCGGCGTTCATGAACACCGGTTTTTCCACCCTTCCCGAAGGGCTTGCGCCGCATCGCAACGACATCCTGTTTCTGCTGCCGCTGATGCTGGGGGTGATCGTCGGCGGCATCGGCTTTCCGGTGCTTTTCGAACTGCACCAGGAATGGCGCAGGCCGCAGCGCTGGTCGATCCACACCAAACTGACGCTCTGGGGCTCGGTGGCGCTGATCCTTGTCGGAATGTTGATCGTGGCCATGCTGGAATGGCGCAACGTCGGCACGCTTGGCGGCCGCAGCATGGGTTCGCGCCTGCTTGGCGCGCTGTTCCATTCGGTGATGACGAGGTCCGGCGGTTTTTCCGTCGACGATCCGGCGCTGATGCGACCGGACACCATCCTGGTTTCGTCGGCGCTGATGCTGATCGGCGGCGGTAGCGCCTCGACAGCCGGGGGCATCCGCGTGACGACGTTTCTGCTGCTGGGGTTCGTGGTCTGGAGCGAGGTGCGCGGGAGGCCGGAATCGATCGCATTCGGGCGGCGGATCGCCCACGAGGCGCAGCGGCAGGCGCTTGCCGTGGTGCTGACGGCGCTGGCCACGGTATCGGTTGCGCTGCTGGTGCTGGCAGGGTTCGTGCAGGCGCCGGTCGAACGGATTGCGTTCGAAGTGATTTCGGCGTTCGCGACAGTCGGGCTGTCAACCGGACTGTCCGCCGAGATGCCGCCTGCCGGGCAGTTCATTCTTGTCGTCATGATGTATGTCGGGCGGGTGGGCACGGTGTCGCTGGCGACTGCGCTTGCCCTCAGGGCGAAGGCCGCCCCTTATCGCTTCCCGGAGGAGAGACCTATTGTCGGCTGAACGAACGAAGGGCGCGCCGCCCGTCATCGTGATAGGCTTGGGCCGTTTCGGCACTTCGGTCGCCCGGTCGCTGTCGCGCCTTGGCCATGAAGTGCTGGGCGTCGATCAGGACATGCAGATCGTGCAGACCATGGCCGACGAACTGACGCATGTGGTGCAGGCCGACAGCACCAGCACGGTGACGCTGAAGAAACTGGGCGCGGGCGACATGCGGCATGCAGTCGTCGGGATCGGATCGGACATCGAGGCGAGCGTGCTGACCGTGGTTGCGCTGACGGACGCCGGTTGCACCGACATCTGGGCGAAGGCGGTGAACCACAATCACGGCCGCATCCTCGAACGGGTGGGGGCAACGCACGTCGTCTATCCCGAGGCCGAGATGGGCGAGCGTGTCGCCCATCTGGTGACGGGGAAAATGATGGATTTCATCGAGTTCGACGATGGATTCGCCATTGTGAAAACGCGCACGCCGCAATTTATGGCGGGAAAGACACTGGCGGAAACAGATGTGCGCAAAACCCACAAGGTTACGATCGTCGGCGTGAAGCGCCCGCGTGAGCCGTTCCTGCATGCAGTGCCGGAAACGATGATCCAGCAGTCGGATGTGCTGATCGTCTCAGGTCCGACGGTTTCGGTCGAGAAGTTCGCCGCGCTCTGCTGAAGGGGCGTGCTGCCCCTTCAGCAGGTGGCGGCGGGAGGCTTAGCCGTTGCTGATGCCAAGGCCCAGTTCGTCGAGGCTGTTCGCGGCGTAGGCACGGGCTGCGAACGCCCAGTTCAGATGCTTGTCGACCACGGCGTCGAGATAGGCTTTGCGGGCGCGCTTGTGGTCGAGATAATAGGCGTGTTCCCAGACGTCGACGGTCAGCACCGGCTTCAGATTCGGGTCGATCACCGGCGTCTGTGCGTCGTGCGCCGACAGCAGCTTCAGCTTGCCACCTTCGGACACCAGCCACACCCAGCCGCTGGCGAAGTGGCCGACGCCCATCGCCACGATCTTTGCCTTCAGGTCGGCGACAGAGCCGAAGTCCCGGTCGATCGCGGCCTTCAGATCGCCGCCCGGCTCTCCTCCGGCGGGGCTGAGGCTTTGCCAGTAGAAGCTGTGGTTGAAGTGCTGTGCCGCATGCACGAACAGCTCGGCGCCTGAAATGAAGTGCGACACTTCATGCGGCTTGGCGTCGGCGCGGGCGCGGATGATTTCAACAAGGCTCTTGTTGGCCAGGCCTTCCTTTTCGGCCAGCTCGTTCAGCCGGTCGACGTAGGCAAGGTGGTGCCCGGCATGGTGCTGGGCGAAGGTGTCGGCGGAAATCGCCGGATGAAGGGCCGTCGGCTCGAACGGAAGCGGGGGGAGGGAGAATTTCGCTGGCATGCATTGGTCCTTTCTTCGGTTCG
>NZ_DBNHFX010000048.1:0-19375 GCF_057137845.1 Sandaracinobacteroides sp.
AAAATGCGCTCGGGTCGGGCGTCATCGTCGACGGCAAGGGGCTGGTCATCACCAACAACCATGTCGTCGCCGGGGCCGATCAGATCCTCGTCGCGCTGGCCGACCGGCGCGAATATCCGGCCAAGCTGGTGTTTGCGGAACCCCGCCTTGATCTTGCGCTGCTGCAGATCGACCCGAAGGGCGCGGCGCTTCCCGTTGCCCGGCTGGGAGACAGCGATCGCGCGCAGGTCGGCGATCTGGTGCTGGCGATCGGCAATCCGTTCGGCGTCGGCCAGACCGTGACACAGGGCATCGTTTCAGCGACGGCGCGAACCGGAATCGGCGTGTCGGATGCGCAGTTCTTCATCCAGACCGATGCCTCGATCAACCAGGGCAATTCGGGCGGCGCGCTTGCGGCCATGAACGGCGAAGTGATCGGCATCAATTCCGCCATCCTGACCGGCGGCAACGACGGCGGATCAATCGGGCTGGGGTTTGCGATCCCGTCGAACATGGTGAAAATCTTTCTGCGCGGCGCCAGCAGCGGCAAGCTGGTGACTGCGTGGCTTGGCGTCGAGGGCGAAGCGCTGACCGACGAAAGCGCGCGCAACGCCGGGCTTCGCAACCCGACCGGCGTGCTGCTGACCGACGTGACCGCCAATTCACCCGCCGCCCGCGCCGGCCTGAAGCCGGGCGACATCGTCTATGCGATCGACGGCAAGCCGGTGCTGGACCCTTCGACGCTGCGCTATCAGGTGGCAACGCAACCGGTCGGCGATTCGGTCGTGCTGACGGTGGTGCGGGGCGGCAGCGCCTCGAACATGAAGCTGGAGCTGGCGGCCCCGCCCGAGCAGCCTTCGCGCCAACTGACGCAGCTTGGCGACGGCAGCATTCTGGCCGGTGTGTCGATTGCCAACCTGTCGCCGGCGCTGGCGCAGGAACTGGGCGCGGGGTTGCCCGAAAGCGGGGTGGTGGTGGTGAACGTGCCGCCACGTGCGCCTGCCGCGCGCACCGGTTTCCCGCGCCCCGGCGACATCGTCGAAAGCGTGAACGGGCGCCGGGTGCGCGATGTGGCGGATGTGAAGGCCGCACTTTCCAGCGGCGGCGGCCAGACGGTCTTCGCGCTGAAGCGCGGCGGGCAGCGGGTAGAGTGCCTGTTTCAGGCGCCTTCGAGTTTCGGCTGCCGCGCAGCCTAGGTCAGGTTCGCTGCAGCGCGGCTTAGGCCAGGTTTGCCTGTTGCGCCTTCAGCGGTTGTGCAGCCTCGGCGGTGGCGACCTGGTTGCGGCCGACGCCGAGTGAAACCAGCGCGATCGTCGAGATCGCCATCACCCAATATTGCGGCTGGAGGAACGACGAGACCGTTCCCGTATCGACCCCGGCAATGGCCGGGGCCGCAGCAACGAACGCAGCGAAGAGAGCGACCGAGATTTTACCGATACGGTTCATGCGACCATCCTTGTTCTTCGTTCGTCCGGCCTTGTGCCGGCCGGCTCTTTCTGTGTCCGGGCGGGCGTTATCGCCTCTTGTCCGGTGAAGTGAATGTGCATGGTTAATCCGCCGGAAGCAACGGCCGCATTGTCAAGGATTGCAACCGGATTTCTGCGTTTTGCGTCCGCACCATGGCGCCCGCAGAAACGGAAGAAGGCGCGAGGGCCTGTCGTTCCTCGCGCCTTCCGGCCCGCAACAATCTCTGTTGTCGAACCCGCCTGCCCCTGTTCGAGGTGGCAGGGCCGACCCTGATGTGTGCACGATAATTGGTTAACGCCCCCTGCTTCAAGATGCAGGTCGTGAACGATTGTGAACTGTTGAAGCTGTTGGCCTTCAGCTCTGCTCGAACTCCAGGATGATGGCGTCGACGGCAAGGCTGTCTCCGGCTGTGGCGTGCAGCTTCGCCACCTTCGCCCGCTTTTCGGCGCGCAGGATATTCTCCATCTTCATCGCCTCGACGACGGCCAGTTGCTGCCCGGCCTCGACTTCGTCGCCTTCGGCAACGGCAATCGAAACGACAAGGCCCGGCATCGGGCAGAGCAGGAAGCGCGACATGTCGGGCGCGACCTTGGGGATCATGTGCTGCGCCAGTTCGGCAGCGCGCGGCGTCAACAGCCGCATCGCGTGCTGGCGCCCATGATGGACCAGCGCGAAGCCCGATCCACGGCGATCGATCTGCACCGAGACGGGCGCACCATCCACCCGCGCCTCGACGACTCCGAACGGCGGGATGCGCCCGGCCACCTCGACGGCAACCACCTTACCGTCGACCGTCACCCGATGTGCGCTGCCGTTTCCGGCCAGCGTGACCGTGTGCTGGACGCCATCCAGTTCAACCACCCAGCGCAGGCCGGTGTCGCCCTCGTTCAGGCGGCCATCCACGTGCGCCGCGCGCCGCGCCGCCGCCTGCCCGATCACTGCACCCAGCGCGATCAGAGGCGCCTGTCGCGCTGCATCATCGGGCGCCCCGGCAAAACCCTCGGGATATTCCTCGGCGATGAAGGCCGTCGTCACCTGCTGCCCGTCGCGGAAGCGCGGGTGCTGCATCAGGGCCGACAGAAAATCAGCGTTGTGGCTGATGCCGCGAACGTAAAACCGGTCGAGTGCAGCAATCTGCAGATCGGCAGCGCCGGTTCTGGTCGGCGCATGGGTGATCAGCTTGGCAATCATCGGATCGTAGAACATCGAGATTTCCGACCCCTCGACGACGCCGGTGTCGACGCGGACGCCTTCGGCAGCCGCAGGTTCCGCATAGGCGGTCAGGCGGCCGGTCGAGGGCAGGAAGCCGCGATAGGGGTCTTCGGCATAAAAGCGCGTTTCGATCGCATGGCCATCCAGCCGGACATCGGCCTGGCCGAACGACAGCTTTTCGCCAGCCGCCACGCGGATCATCTGCTCGACGAGGTCAAGCCCGGTGATGCACTCGGTCACGGGGTGTTCGACCTGCAGCCGGGTGTTCATTTCCAGAAAATAAAAGCTGCGGTCGGCGCCGGCGATGAATTCAACGGTGCCCGCCGAACAATAGCCGACCTTGCGCGCCAGTTCGACCGCCTGCTCGCCCATGGCGCGGCGCATTTCGGGCGTGACGAAGGGCGACGGCGCTTCCTCGACGACCTTCTGGTGCCGACGCTGGATCGAGCAGTCGCGCTCGTTCAGATAGACGATGTTGCCGTGCTTGTCGCCCAGCAACTGGATTTCGATGTGGCGCGGCTGCTCGACGAACTTTTCGATGAATACCCGGTCGTCGCCGAAGCTCGCCTTCGCCTCGCGGCGGACGACGTCGAAGCCTTCACGCAGCTCGGCCTCGGTGAAGGCGAGGCGCATACCCTTGCCGCCGCCGCCGGCCGACGCCTTCATCATCACCGGATAACCGATTTCGGCGGCGATGCGGGCGGCGTGGTCGGTGTCGTCGATTTCGCCGACGAAGCCCGGCACGACGTTGACGCCCGCTTCCTTCGCAAGCTTCTTCGATTCGATCTTGTCGCCCATGGCGGCGATCGCTGCCGCCGGCGGGCCGATGAAGGCGATGCCGGCGTCGTCCAAAGCTTTGGCGAACCACTCCCGCTCGGAAAGGAAGCCATAGCCCGGATGGATAGCCTGCGCGCCCGTCGCCTTGGCGATCTCGATGATCTTTTCGCCAAGCAGATAGGATTGCGCAGCGGGCGGCGGCCCCAGATGCACCGCTTCGTCGGCCATACGCACGTGCAGGGCGTCGGCGTCGGCGTCGGAATAGACGGCGACCGTTGCAATGCCGAGCTTCCGGGCCGTTCGAATGACGCGACAGGCGATTTCGCCACGGTTCGCGATCAGGATCTTGTCGAATAGCTTGGCCAAGAAAAACCCCTTTTCGGATTACGGCAACGCCCCAATGCGGCTGGTCAAAGCCGCCCCTGTCGCGCGCGTCAAGGGGCAATTCCCGTTGTCGGGGACGCAACCCCGCACAAAAGCGAATGGCAGGTCAGGCGTGGCCGGCGACGTCGGCCAGCATCCGCGCGTCGATGCCGGCAGCGGCAAAGCCGCCGGTCCAGCGGATGCGGGCATCGGTTTCAAAAACCAGCGAGTCGCTGGCGCCCGTCGTGAACCACCCGTGATGCCGCAATTCGCGTTCCAGTTGCCCCGCCCCCCAACCGGCGTATCCCGTCGCCACCAGCCAGTGCTGCGGGCCGCGCTCCTCGGCGATTGCCGCCAGCACATCCAGCGTGCTGGTCAGCGCCCAGCGTTCGCCGATGTGGCGGGTGTCCTGTCCCGCCCAGTCGGGGGTGTGCAGAACGAAGCCACGGCCGGTTTCGACAGGACCGCCCTGCAGCACCGGGCGCGAGGGCGTATTGCGCGGATCGATCCCAAGCTGGCGCATCAGATCGGGGACGGTGAAGTCGCGGTCTTCGTGGTGGAGGCAGAGACCCAGCGCGCCATGATCGTCGTGCAGACACATGGCAATCACGCTGCGTTCGAAGCGCGCGTCGCCGATGCCGGGCATGGCCAGCAGAAGTTGTCCTGAAAGATATTGCGCGTCGATCATCAGCCCCTGATCATCAGCCCCTGTTCCGACACATGTGTAAACCTCGGCGCGGGCGCTGAACAGATGCTGGACGTGGTGAACGCGCGGCGTTAACTCCATTCCTCGTTCATTTTCACCCTGCACGACGATGAGGAGGTTCCAATGACCATCAAGATTGGCGACAAGCTGCCCGACGCCACGCTGCGGGTGCTGACGGCAGATGGCCCGCAGCCCGTCGAAACCGCCGCCCTGTTCGCTGGCCGCACGGTCGCGCTGTTCGCTGTTCCTGGCGCCTACACCCCCACCTGCTCGGCGAAACATCTGCCGGGGTATCTGGAAAAGGCCGATGAACTGCGCGCCCGTGGCGTCGATGAAATCGTCTGTCTGGCCGTCAACGACCCGTTCGTGATGGGCGCATGGGGCAAGTCCGCCGGGGCCGACGGCAAGGTGACGATGCTGGCCGATGGCAACGGCGATTTCGCCCGCGCCCTCGGCCTGACGATGGATCTTTCGAAGCTTGGCCTGGGGCTTCGGTCGCAGCGTTTCTCGATGCTGGTGAAGGACGGCAAAGTGACCGAACTGAACATCGAAGAGCCGGGCGCGTTCAAGGTTTCCTCGGCGGAACATCTGCTGGGCCAGATCTGAGGGGCGATCGATGGACCTCGAATATTTCGACGGCGCCCAGCGCTGCCTCGGCGTCCTTGAACTTCCCGATGCGAACCGGTTTCCCGGGCCGCGCCCCGGCGTCGTCGCCGTCCACGAGGCATGGGGCCTTGGGGCGCAGGTGCAGCGGCGGGCGAAGATGCTGGCGGAACTCGGCTATGTCGCGCTTGCCGCCGACATTTTCGGCGACCGCCACATCCCGGCCGATCCGCCCGAAGCCTTTGCCATCATCGGCGCATTCGGTGCGGATACTGCGCGGTTAAGGGCACGGGCGTCGGCCGCAGTCGATGCGCTGAAGGCACACCCCGCCTGCGACGGCCGGATCGCTGCCGTCGGCTACTGTTTCGGCGGCCAGACGGTGCTGGAACTGGCGCGCAGCGGCCACCCGGACGTGCTTGGCGTCGTCAGCTTTCATGGCGCGCTGGCAACCGTCACGCCCGCCGAACCGGGCCGGGTGCATGCCAAAATTCTGGTGTGCCACGGCGCCGAAGACCAACTGGTTCCGCATGCGCATCTGCTGGGCCTGCTGGACGAGATGCACAACGCCGGGGCCGATTGCCAGTCGATCGCCTATACCGGCGCGGCGCACAGCTTCACCAACCCCGAAGCACAGGGCCAGTTGAACCCGTCGATCATCTATCACGAAGCAACCGACCGCCGCTCGTGGCAGGCGATGCAGACGCATTTCGCCGAACTGTTCGGCGGATGATCCCCGCCGCTGCGGCCGGGCGCTAGATGAACGGCCGCAGTTCGCGCACCAGCCGGCCATAGAGATCGCGCTTGAACGGCACGATCAGGGCGGAAAGCTCATCCATGGCGGCCCACTGCCATGCACGGAACTCGGCATGGCCGCCGGCCTCATGCGCGAGGAGGTTCACGTCGCTGTCGGCGCCCAGAAAGCGCAGCGCAAACCATTTCTGCCGCTGCCCCCGGTATCGGCCTTTCCACACCCGGCCAACCAGTTCATCGGGCAGGTCGTAGCTCAGCCAGTCGGGCGTCTGCCCCAGCAGCCTGGTATGATGGGCGCAGACGCCGGTTTCTTCTTCCAGTTCGCGCAGCGCCGCCTGGTACGGGTCTTCGCCGGCGTCGATCCCGCCCTGCGGCATCTGCCAGGCCTCCACCTCGGAATCGAAGCGTTGGCCAACGAAGATGCGATTATCGGCGTTGACCAGCATCACGCCGACGCCCGCCCGGTATGGCAGGTTTTCCTTCAGCGACGCGTTCACGCAAGCAGGGCCTTCAGATCGGCGATCTGGCCTTCAAGATCGGCCTGCGCCGAGGGAAGGGCGCCACGCAACTGGGCGGAACCATGCACCTGCCCCGCCGCCTCGCGGAAGATCACGCGGTTGCCGGCGGCAATCAGCTTCGCCGCATAGGCGCGGCCCTGATCGCGTAGCGGATCGAGACCGCAGGTGAACACGACGGCGGGCGGCAGGTTCGTCCAGTCGTCGGAGAGAATGGGCGAAGCCAGCGGGTCGGCCGGATCGGCAGCATAATGGCCGCCGAACCACCCCATGCTGGCGGCGGTCAGCAGATAGCCGTCGGCAAACTCGGCCATCGAGCCTTTGTCGTCGGTCATGTCGACGCCGGGATAGATCAGCCATTGCGCCGCGACCGGCATTTCCTTGCGAAGCGCGCGCGCGGCGATCGCTGAAAGATTGCCGCCAGCCGAATCACCGGCGAAAACCAGTTTGCCAACCTTGAAGCCCAGTTCCGCCGGCGACCGGGAAACCCAGCGGGCGGCCGCCAGCGCATCGTCGACGGCGGCGGGCCACGGCGCTTCGGGGGCAAGACGGTAATCGACCGCCACTGCGTTGCACCCGGCAAGCCGCGCGATTTCGGCGACGAGGCTGTTGTGGGTTTCCAGATCTCCGATGACCCAGCCGCCGCCGTGGAAGAACACGATCGTCAGCCCCAGCGCCGACAGCGTTTCCGGGCGGTAGGTGCGGGCGCGGATGCCGCCCGCCGGGCCGGGGATCAGAATATCGGCCTGCGCAACCGTCGCGGGCGCCGGGCGCTCGGCGATGCTGCCCATCTGGACATACATCTGGCGCGCGGTTGCAGGATCGACTTCGTGCATCAGCGGCCCTCCGGCGGCTGCCAACATGCCAAGCAACTGCTGCACATCCTCGCGCACGAATGTCATGATCGTCCCTTCCACCGGTGGTTGTCGTCAGCTCTGGAACTGCTCCATCATGATCCGGTCGTCCAGTGCGTAACCGGGATCGAACAGCAGTTCGAGCCGTCGCGCAAGGTCGGAAACGATCCTGACTTTCACCACGTTGCGCACTTCGACCTGATCGGCAACGGCGCTGACGGGCCGCCGCGACGATTCCAGAATGCGGAATTCGACGACCGAGCGGTTGTTGACCAGCGCGCCCTTCCAGCGGCGCGGACGGAACGGGCTGAGGGCGGTCAGCGCCAGCAGGTCGCAGTCGAGCGGCAGGATCGGCCCGCCTGCCGACAGGTTGTAGGCGGTCGAGCCGGCTGGCGTGGACAGCAGCACCCCGTCGCACGCCAGTTCATCAAGGCGGACCTTGCCGTCGATCGAAATCTCGATCTTGGCGGCCTGCCGCGTTTCCCGCAGCAGCGAAACCTCGTTGATCGCGGGCGACGTGACGGTCCGCCCGTCGATCGTCGTCGCCTCCATCGTAAGCGGCGACAGGAAGAACCGCTTTGCCGCCGCAACACGCTCGGCAAGGCCGTCAGGGCTGTAATGGTTCATCAGGAACCCGATGGTGCCGCGGTTCATCCCATATACCGGGCGCGGCGCCTGTGCGTTCATCACCCGATGCAATACCGCCAGCATGAACCCGTCGCCGCCAAGCGCCACCACGGCGTCGGCTTCACGGCGGCTGACGAAATGGGTGTTGCCGCGAAGCTCGGCCTCGGCGAGCCGCGCCTGCGGCGTGTCCGAGACGACGAGGCCCAGCTTCATCAACCGCCCGTCGTCGACATGTGGCGGCGGACGGCGGGCGGTGCGGCGCGCCGTTCGATGACGAAATCATGCCCCCTGGGCTTCAGGCGCATCGCCCGGTCGAGTGCCGCATCCAGCGCGCCCGCGCCGCCTTCGCGCAGCAGATCGCGCAGTTCCACCCTGTCTTCCTGCCCGAGGCACAGGAACAGGGTGCCGGTGGCGGTGATCCGCACCCGGTTGCAGCTTTCGCAGAAATTGTGCGTCAGCGGCGTGATGAAGCCCAGCTTCTGCCCGGTGTCGCCCACGCGCACATAACGCGCCGGGCCGCCGGTGCGTTCGGGGCTGTCGACGAGCTGCCAGCGTTCGGCAAGCCTGCGGCGCACTTCCGTCAGCGGCAGATAGCGGTCGGTGCGGTCTTCCTCGATGAGGCCTAGCGGCATGGTTTCGATGAACGTCAGGTCGAAGCCCTGTTCGGCGCACCACGCGGCCATCGGCTCGAACTCGTCTTCATTCAGGCCCTTCAGCGCCACCATGTTGATCTTCACGGCAAGCCCGCGCGCCCTGGCGGCGGCAATGCCTTCCAGCACCGGCCGCAGATCGCCGGTGCGGGTGATCTGCCGGAACCGCGCCTGGTCGCGCGTGTCGAGGCTGACGTTCACGCGCCGCACGCCTGCTTCGGCCAGCGCGTCGACGAACAGCGCCAGCCTGCTGCCGTTGGTGGTGAGAGTGAGTTCCTGCAAGCCGCCATCCAGATGGCGCTTCAGCATGTTCAGCAGTTCGGGGAAGCCCTTGCGCACCAGTGGTTCGCCGCCGGTCAGCCGCAGCCGCGTCACGCCGCGTGCAACGAAGGCGCCGGCTACCTGATCCAGTTCCTCCAGCGTCAGCAGGTCGCGCCGGGGAAGGAACTGCATATCCAGCGGCATGCAGTAAGTGCAGCGAAAGTCGCAGCGGTCGGTCACCGACATGCGGACATAGCTGATCCGCCGCCCGAAACCGTCGATGAGAGGTCGTGCCGACATGGCGCCTATCTAGGCGCTGCCGCCTGCAACACAAAGATGAAAACGCCGCGATGTTGATGAAAGACGTCGCGGCACTTCATCGCACCGGCGGTTCAGACCTTTTCGCTGAGCCGGATCGCCGCCCTGCAACCGGCGCGCACCAGCGCCGAAAGCAGCGGGTAGGCAGGCGCTTCCTCGGCGCCGTGCGCAAGCGCGCTGTCGCGGTGCTCGACCTCTTCGGCCTGAAATTCGGCGATCAGTGCTTCAAGTTCGGGTTCGTCGTCGGCCAGCGCGTCACGCTGCGCCTGATAATGGCGGTCGATCTCGGTCTCGACGGCGGCTGTCACCGCCATGGCCGCTTTCGGCCCCATAAGCGCCGACACCGCCCCCAGCGCAAAGCCCGCGCGGTGCCAGAACGGCAGCAGCAGCGTCGGGCGCACGCGCCGGTCGACGATGAGGCGCTCGAACGCGGCGAGATGGCGGTCCTCCTGTTCGGCCATGCGGGCAACCTCGGCCGAGACGGCGGAACGCGTGCCCATCACCGCAAGCTGGCCGGCATAAATGCGCGTTGCGCCATATTCGCCGGCATGATCGACCCGGATCATCGCCTTCGGGTCGGGTTGCGGGTCGCCTGCAAGCCGTGTCATTTCCTGGCCTCCGTAAACAGCAGGATCGCTGCGCCGCACAGGGCCGCTCCCGCCGAAATCAGCGCATTCCAGCCTGCCATCGAAATGCCGAACATGCTCCAGGGGATCTGGTCGCAGCGGACGAGCGGCGCCTTCATCAGCGAATCGAGCATTTCAGCCGCCGACATGCCTGCCGCGACAGGCGCCGTGCAGGCGGTGACGCCCTCCCACCATTTCTGCTCGACACCGGCGTGATACAGCCCCAGCCCGGCGGCCACCAGCATGGCGGCGACCGCTAGCCAGGCAATCGCGCGGTTCCTCAGCAGCATCGCAAGAGCCGCAACCAGCAGCACCGCCACATGCGCATAGCGCTGCCAGTAGCACATCTCGCAGGGTGGGAGGCCGCCCAGATACTGGAAGCCGAGCGCACCCAGCAGCAGGCTGCCGGATACCGCGAACAAGAGCAGCGGCGCCTGCCTCGCGCCGGTCATTGCTTCACGGCCGTTCCATCCTGCGAAGCAACGGCAAGCTTTTGCGGCGCTGGCTTCGACGGGCCGAGACGCTCGACCAGCTTCACTGCATAGTCGAGCTGGAAGTCGAGGATGCCCTTCTTCTTGAGTTCGTCCGCAGTGAACGAGAAACGCGGTTCCGGCTTGCCGTCGTCCTCGACGATGCGGTCGTCGACCTTCTTTTCGGCGATCAGGTGGTTCCGAAGATCGGCTTCGCGGACGCGCGGCCGTTCGGCGCGGCTTGCATCGCTGAGCTGCGGCACCACGATGTCGGGGTCGATCCCGGCTTCCTGCACCGACCGGCCTGCAGGCGTATAATAGCGCGCCGTCGTCAGCCGCAGCGCTGATTCGGCGGTCAGCGGGATCAGCGTCTGCACCGAGCCTTTGCCGAAGGTGCGCTGGCCGATTACCAGCCCGCGCTTCTGGTCCTGCAGGGCGCCCGCCACGATTTCCGCCGCCGAAGCCGAGCCTTCGTCGACCAGCACCACGATCGGCTTGCCGGCGGCCAGATCACCCGCCTTGGCGTAATAGCGCTCGATGTCGTCCTTGGTGCGCCCGCGCTGGGAAACGATCTCGCCGCGATCGAGGAAGGTGTCCGAGACCTCGATCGCCTGATCGAGCAGCCCGCCCGGATTCGAGCGCAGGTCGATCACGAAACCCGCAAGGTCCGGGCCGATCTTCTTCGTCAGATCGACGACGGCTTCACGCGTTGCTTCGCCGGTCTGGCGGTTGAAAGTGCTGATGCGGATCACGCCCACATCGCCCTTTGCTTCCCATTTGACGGGGCGCATGCGGATCACTTCCCGCGTCAGGTCGAATGTCAGCGGCTTTGCTTCGCCCGGCCGTACGACTGTCAGCTTGATCTTCGTGCCCGGCTTGCCGCGCATCTTGTCCACGGCATCGTTCAGCGTCGAGCCGACGATCAACTGGTCGTCGATGTGGGTGATGAAATCGCCCGAACGGATCCCGGCGCGGGCGGCCGGGGTGTCGTCGGTTGGCGCTACCACCTTCACCGCCCCGTCCTCGGCCTGCACCGTCAGCCCGAGGCCGCCATATTCGCCGTCGGTCTGCGAGCGCATGTTCTCGGCGTCACGCTCGTCGAGGTAGGAGGAATGCGGGTCGAGGCTGGCCAGCATGCCGTTGATCGCGCCCTCGATCAGCTTCTTGTCGTCCACCTTGTCGACATAGGATTCGCGGACCTTCAGGAATACGTCCATCAGCGAATCGAGTTCGCGCCACGTTTCATTGCCGCGCGCGGCGTTGACGGCCGGCGGCACGGCGGTCGCCAGCAGCGCGCCCGCAGAACCTGCAACCAGCGTAAGGACGATCGGTTTCATCACGCACCTTTCCCGGGATGACTTCCCGGCAACGAGCCGCCGGGCGCCATCTGCCGACATTCTGACACTAGCAGAGTGAACGGGTTGTGAAAAAGCCCGCGTTCAATCGCGATGCCAGACCCCGCGTCAATCGCGATGATAGGGATGCCCGGCAAGGATCGACCAGGCGCGATAGAGCTGCTCGGCCAGCATCGCCCGCGCCAGCAGGTGCGGCCATGTCGCGGGGCCGAGCGCCAGCAGCAGATCGGCGCTCTTGCGCGTTGCCTCGGCATGGCCGTCGGCGGGGCCGAGCAGAAACCGCACTTCGCGCACACCCTGATCGCGCCAGCCGCCCAGACGGTGCGCGAAAGCCGTGCTGGAAAGCGCGGTTCCGCGTTCGTCCAGCACGACGGTGCGGCTGCCCGAAGGCGCCGGCGGAAAGGCCGCATGTTCGGCAAGTTCGGTGACGGTCGCGCCCCACGGGATGCGGCCCAGATAACGTTCCACCAGTTCCGCCTCGGCGCTGCGCCCGGCGCGGCCATAGGCGAACAGCGCGAACTTCAGGGCCGCGCCCCCGGAGCGCGCAATGGCGCGCCATCGGCATCGAATGTCCACATTTTTTCCAGCCCGTAGAACTGGCGCACTTCCGGCCGGAACAGGTGGACGATCACGTCGCGCGCGTCGATCAGCACCCAGTCGGCGGCAGCAAGCCCCTCGACGCGGACGGTCTGGTGAAGCTGTTGTTTCACCTCGGCCTCGATCCGCTGGGCAAGCGCCGCCACCTGCCGCGTCGAACGGCCGGATGCGATCACCATATAGTCGGCAATCGCGCTTTTGCCGGCCAGCGGGATCGACACGACTTCTTCGGCCTGCCCATCGTCGAGGCATTTCAGGATAAGCTTGTGGAGGGCCTCGATCGCCTGATCGGTGCCCGAAGGTTCAGCGTTCAATCGGAAATTCCTGTCTTTCGGAGAGTTCTGCCGCCCAGTCGGGCTGTGCCCGGCGGATCGCGGTGGCGGAGCGTGCGTCCAGTCCATAGTCCACGAGTGCGATTCCGGGCAGATTCCAGCTCCTCCATCCGGCCGTCGATTTGTGGCGAAACCGCCCGAGCCAGCCCATGACCGGGGAGAACTGGCTACGCCCAGCATATCGCGGCCGGGCAAAGACCACAATCGGCGCCTGACGCGCGATCGTCCGCCAGTCGGCCCAGCGGTGAAACTGCGCAAGATTGTCGGCCCCCATCAGCCATACGAACCGGACGTGCGGAAACCGCCTTCTCAGTGCCCGCAGGGTATCGACGGTGCGCCGGGTGCCGAGCTTCTCCTCGATCGCGGTGGCGCGGATGCGCGGATGCCGCGCCACACGCTGCGCCGATTGCAGCCGCGCGGCCAGCGGCGCCATGCCCGCTTCCGGTTTCAACGGGTTCTGCGGACTGACCAGCCACCAGACCTCGTCCAGCCCGAGGCGTTCGAGCGCCGCCACGCTGACATGTCGATGGCCGCCATGCGCGGGGTTGAAGGAACCGCCCAGCAGTCCGACCGAGGCGCCGCGCTTCAAACCGGCCTCACCTGCCCGGTTCCCAGCACCTGTGTCTTGTAGGTGGTGAGGCCTTCCAGCGCCACCGGCCCGCGTGCATGCAGGCGCCCGGTCGCTATGCCGATCTCGGCGCCGAAACCGAATTCACCGCCATCGGCAAACTGGGTGGAGGCGTTCCACAACAGAATCGCCGAATCGACTTCGGCAAGAAACCGTGCTGCCGCCGATTCGTCGGCGGTCACGATGGCGTCGGTGTGGTGGCTGCCGTGCCGGGCGATATGCGCAATCGCGCCCGCCACGCCGTTCACCTGTGCAACGGCGGCGATCGGTTCGAGATACTCGCGGTCCCAGTCGTCTGGTTCGGCCTTTTTCAGCCTGTCGTCGAGGGGCAACAGCGCATCGTCGGCCCGCAGTTCGCATCCGGCATCGAGAAGCGCGGAAACCAGCGCCGCCTTGGGGCCATAGGCTGCGTCGATCAGCAGGGTTTCCATCGCGCCGCACACGCCCGTGCGCCGCATTTTGGCGTTGACGGCGACGGAAACCGCCATCGCCGGATCGGCAGCACCATCGACATAGACATGGTTGTTGCCGTCGAGATGCGCCAGCACCGGAACCCGCGCTTCCGCCTGCACGCGGGCAACCAGCCCCTTGCCGCCGCGCGGAATCAGCACGTCGATCAGTCCATCGGCCGCCAGCATCGCCCCGACCATCGCCCGATCGGCGGTATCGACGACCTGCACTGCATCGGCCGGAAGGCCGGCCTGCTCCAGCCCCTCGACGAGTGCGGCATGCAGGGCCAACGCCGAAGACAGCGCCTCGCTTCCGGCGCGCAGGATCGCGGCGTTGCCAGCCATCAGGCACAGCATGCCGGCGTCGGCCGTCACGTTGGGGCGCGATTCGTAGATGATGCCGACGACACCCAGCGGAACGCGCACCCGCCGGAACTGCAAACCGTTGGGGCGCGTCCATTCAGCGATCACCTGCCCCACGGGATCGGACAGTTCCGCCAGTTCATCGAGTGCGCGGGCGATTCCCTCGATCCGGGCGGGATCCAGAAGAAGGCGGTCGCGCATTGCCGGCGAAAGCGCGGTGGCGGCCGCCATGTCGGCACGGTTGGCCGCCTCGATTTCCGTTGCCCGCCTGCGGATCACGGCGGCTGCGTTGCGCACGGCCTGCGCCTTTTGCGCGGTGGGTGCAGTGGCCAGCACGCGGGCGGCTGCACGCGCACGCGCCCCCATCGCCGCCATTTGCGCGCCTGCATCGAACCCGTCTGCTGCCTTGCCGTTCATCGCGCCCTCTATAGGCAGTGCTGGCGCCGGGGCAAACGCCTGCGCTGCAACCGTCAGGCAAAGGCCGGGGGCAGCCCGACGGCATTGATCGCCGATTCGAGGGCGGCCGCCAGCTTGATGAGGGCCAGATCCTCGCCCGCCCGGCCGATCAGTTGCACGCCGACGGGCAGGCCGTCCGCCGTCCACCCGGCAGCTATGGCTGCGGCCGGCAATCCCGCAAGGCTGGCAAGACAGGTGAAATCGCCAAGCGTGTCGGGGGGTTCCTCGCCGGCGGCGGGCGGCGCCGTGGGCGTCGTCGGCAGCAGGATGGCGTCAGCCACGCGCAGCATCGACCGCACACCGCTACCTGCATCGTCGATCAGCCGCGCACCTTGCGCGCGGACGGCGGGGGATATGGTCGCGGCGATTTCCAGCCAGCCTTGCAGCCGTGGTGACAGGTCGGCCTGGCGAAAGGAAAGCGGCCCGCCGAGCAGATCGCGCAAACCGTCGACCGCCTGCGTGAAAGCCGCAAGGCGAAGGCCCGCGTGGTCGGCTTCGAGCCGGCGCGGTTCGATGGTGTGGCCCAGCCCCTTCAGCAGCGAGGCCGCAAGCCTGAAGGCCGCAGCGACGGCCGGGTCGAGGTCGGTTGAGTGTGCCCATTCGGGAACGGCGATGCGCGGCAATGTCCGCGCGGGCAGCGGCGACGCCAGCACACCAAGCAGCAGCCCGCAATCATCGATGTGCCGCGTCATCGGGCCGATGCAGTCGAGCGCGGGCGAAAGCGGGATCAGCCCTTCGGTCGGCACCAGCCCGGTGGTCGGCTTCAGGCCGGCGATGCCGCACCACCCGGCAGGGATGCGAATGGAACCCAGCGTATCGGTGCCAAGAGCAGCCGCGCACAAACCGGCCGCAACCGCAACCGCTGAACCCCCCGACGAACCGCCGGGCGACCGATCCGGCTGCCATGGATTTCGGGTGGCGCCGAAATGCGGATTGTCGGTGATGGCGCCCAGCGCCGCCTCGTCCATGTTGCAAAGCCCCAGAATGACGGCGCCCGCCGCACGCAGGCTTGCGACCGCCTGCGCGTCGGCGCTGGCAATGTTGCCCGAAAGTGCACCGATTCCCGCATGGTGCGGCATTCCCCGGACTGCGATATTCGCCTTTACTGCAACCGGCAGTCCCTCCAGCGGGCGCGGCGTGCCTGCATCATAGGCAGCGGACGACCGTTCGGCCGAGGCAAGCGCTCCTGCCCGGTCAAGATGGACGAAGGCGTTCAGCGCCGGGTTGCAGCGATCGATCCGGTCGAGGAAGTGGCGGGTGGTCTGGACGACGCTGACCCGCCCTGCGGCGAAAGATCGAAGCAGCGCGTGCGCCCCGAGCCGGTGCACCGCTGACGCCATTGCCTGTCTCCTCGCACGGTACCCGCCACCCTTGCGGATATCCGCTGCATGGCACCTGAACCCGATCGCCGCAACCGCATGCCGGATGGCTCGGCGCTTCGACTTGCGCTAATGTAAGCGCTCGTTCATGCATCGGGGCCAACAAGGCTCCCCAAAAAGGGCGCCATCGCGCCATCGCACCAAATGCGGGAGTTATTGATGCGTCGGGTTGTCGGACATCTGTTCTTTGCAGTTCCCATGGCACTGGTTCCGCTGGCGGTCGCCTCCGCCGCACAGGCGCAGGACGGGTCGTATCGCAGCCGGACCATCGTGGTGTTCGGCGACGACCCCTGCCCCAAGGCCACCAACCCGGACGAGATCATCGTCTGCGCGCGCCGCCCTGAGGAAGAACGCTACCGCATCCCGAAAAACCTGCGCGAGGAAGAACGCGCAGCGATTGCACGTCGCGACGACGTGGCGGCAGGCCGCGCGGCGCTGGCAAGCGGCCAGCCTTCGGCTACCGGCATCGGCAGTTGCTCGACGGCAGGTGCCGGCGGTGTGATCGGCTGCACCAGGGGGCTGAACGTCGTGCAGGGCGCCAAAACCATCATCGAAGGCGTGAAAACCGCAACCGAACCGACTGACGACTGACGGCTGATAAGCAGCGGCAGGCACGCAGAAGCGGGCGTGTCAGTTCTCGCGCTGGTAGCGCAGGTTGATCGAACTGTTCCCCATCGAGCTGACCTCGATGAACAGGCTCCAGATGCGGCTCAGCGTCAGTTGCAATGTCGTCAGGGTGTTGCCGTGGCTGTCGGTGATGACTTCGGCATAGACGTTGCGCGTAATGCGCTTGCCGATGGCGATGCCGCTGCCCATGCCGCTTTGGGCGTTGTCGCCGACGAGGCGAAGCCGGTCGAGACCGATCGAGCGGCGGATCTTGCCCATCGTGTCGACGCCTGATTGCAGCCCGGCGATCGCCGTCGCCAGTTGCACCGCTTCCGTGACCGAAAGATCGGCAACCGACGATCCGAACAGCAGCCGGGCAAGAATTTCATCCTCGGGCAGGGTGGGGCTGGAACTGAACCGCACTTCAGGCTTGCCGGCGGTGCCGGCGATGGTGACGAAGGCGGTCACGTCCTGCGCGCGGGTCTGGGCGCGGATGTCGATCGAACTGTCGAGCGGCTTGCCGTTGAACACCACCCGGCCGCTGGTGATGGTGAAATCGCTGCCGGCAAAGCCGAAATCGCCGCGCGCAAGCGTCGCCGTTCCCAACAGCATCGGCTGATCCAGCGTGCCGCGAATGCGGACGTCGCCGCCCCATGTGCTGTCGAGACCCATGCCCTCGACGCGGACACGGTCGTCGGCGCGGACTCGAACATCGAGCTTTATGCGCGTCGTCGAGAATGTCGGCTCGGGCTGCGGCACAACCACCGCCCCTTCGCGGCGAACCGCCAGTTGCGGCACCTCACTGTTCGCCACCTGCACGAGCTGCATGTAGGCGCTGTCCACCCTGAGGTCGCCGCTGAGTGTCGCCGCCGATTCGTCGCCCTTGAGGCGCAACGGCCCGGACAGCGTCACCTGCATCGTGTCGCTGTTGGCGACCCGCGCATTCGCCAATTCGAGGCCGATGTCGATCGCCGACGCCGCGCCGAAGCGGACGAAGCCCGAACCCTTGATGGTTCCGCCATTCGCCCGGCCCTCCAGCGCCACCAGCTTCAGCATCGCGCCGGTGAACTGGCCGTCGAAGCCGATATCGACGATTTCCGTGCCGAACGCCGCGTTGCGATAGATCAGCCCCTTGCCGCGCGCGATGCCGCGCAGTTCCGGGTTGGCGGGCGTTCCGGCAAAATCCGCAGCGACCGCCACTGCGCCCTTCAATTCCTGGCCTTCGGCGCCGAACGACGCCCAGATCGGTTCGACCGGCCCGTTGTAGCGCACGCCGCCCGACATCGTTCCGGCAAGAAAGCGGTCGGTCGGCGTTTCGCCGATGCCCGGCTCTACCTTCAACACCACCCGGCCAAGATCATGTTGCAGCCAACTGAACTTCGCCCCCAGTTGCAGGCCGCCGCCTTCCGAACGCGCCGCCAGCCGGACATCGACCGGCACGGTGATGCCGGTGATGCTGGAGCGTTGCAGGCCTTTCACCGTCAGGTCGGCCTCGCCCGAGGGGATGATCGATTCCTTTTCGGACCGCACCACCACCTGCCCGTTGACGGTGCCGCCGACGCCCAGCCCGCCCTGAAACAGATCGAGGATCGCGAGGTCGATGTCGCGCAGGACCAGCCGCAATTCACCCTGCCCGCCGACCACGCCCGCCGCTTCCACCTGCCCGCGCGGCAGCAGCAGCCGTGCCGGCTTCAGTTCCCAGCCTTCCTTGGTGCGCACCATCCTCGCCGGATGTTCGAGCTTCAGCGGTTTTTTGCCGACGGTTCCATCCAGCGAAATCGCGTAGCCATTGGGCACTGTCTGGATGCGCGAGGCGGCGACGAAGGGCTGGCCGTCGCCCGCGCGGCCGCTGGCGTTCAGCGTGGCGACGCCGTTCGGGCCTGCCAGATTGGCCGTGCCCTGCACATTGGTCAGCAGCAGCCCGTCGCGGGTGACGCCCTGCATGCGGAAGGCGCCGCGCAGGTGCGGCCTGCCGGGCACCAGCAACAGCGTGAACTGTGCGCTGCCCTTGCCGATGCCGATCGGTGTCGGCAGCGGCAGCCGGGCGTTGATCGCCCGCGCCACAAGATCGACCTGCTGCACGCCGCGCTGGTCCTTGAAGTCGATGTTCGCGTCGATGCCGCGCCCGTCGACCTGCAACACCCCGGCGAACGGCCCGGCCGCCGTCTGCATCAGCTTGCCGGTGGCGTTGACGCCGGCCAGTTCGGCGCGCTCGATGGTCAGCGTCAGCGGCGCCCCGCGCCCCATGCCGACGATGACCCGCGCATCGAGCGGGCCTTGCGGGCTGTCGGCGTTCGCAACCAGCAGCAGCCCGGATTCGACAGGCGACAGATCGGCGACGAGATCGGTGAGGCCCAGCCCGAAACCGGGCGCCGGCATCTTCAGGGTGGCGCGGGGCGCCGCAGACGTGCCGGCGGCCGTAAGGGTGAAACGGCCGTGGCTGCGATGGGCGCCCGCCGCATCGAAACTGAAACGGCCGGTCGCCGGGTCATAGCCGCCGTGTGCCCCAGCGACATTCAGGTTGGGGCTTGCAAGGCTGACCGCCGAAACCGCGATCGTGCCACCGGGGGCCAGTGCGAACTGGCCGCTGGCGGTTGGCAGCCCGCCCAGAAAATTGGCGACGGACTGGTTGTCCAACCCATGCGCGCGCATCTCGAAGCGGCCGTTGGCGGCCGCGCGCCCGCCTGGCGCGCGCGCAACGGCCACCGAAGCGCGCACCAATGCCGGGCCGACGCCGGGCACCTGAAAGCGGTTGACCGATGCGTCGAGACTGGCGGCCAGCCGGCCGTCGGCATGCAGGGTTCCGCTTCCGCCTGCGGTCAGCATCGTCGTCGAGAGCTTCACACCTTCGGCCCGCAGCACGCCGCCGGCATAGGTCATGGTGCCGGAGAGGCGCGGGTTCACCAGCAGCGCCGCCATCTCGGGTTGCAGGCCGATCGTCGTTGCCGCGCGCGCGCTGAAGCTGACGGTCAGAGGCCGGTCGGCCTGCGCCCGTTGCACGCGCCCCTCGGCTTGCAGGCCGTTGGCGCCCA
>NZ_DBNHFX010000049.1:0-6095 GCF_057137845.1 Sandaracinobacteroides sp.
AACAGAACATAGGCGAATATGCCGAGGAGGACGGCGAGAATCCCGAGCGGCCGTCTGAGCGAAGGTGTCATGGATTGCGTTTAGCCGCGCTTGCCGAAAGGTGGAAGGCCGTCGGCGTGGCGACTGCGTCGAGCCGCTGGTCCCAGTGGCGGGCGGGCACATGGTCGATGACCTGCATATCAAAGGCGAGACCGATGGCCAGCACAGGGCCGGTTGCGCGCAGCGCCGCCAATGTGCGGTCGTAGTGGCCGCCGCCCTGTCCGAGCCGGTTGCCGGAACGATCCACCGCCAGCAGCGGCACCAGCACGACATCCGGGCGGGCGGCAGATGCGTTTGCTGCGGGTTCGGCGATTCCCCTGTAGCCCGCAGCCAGATCGGCGCGCGGGCAGATGCGGAACGACAGCGGCCCGTCCTCGACGCGGGGGAAGGCAATGCGCCAGCCCAGCGCCGAGGCCGCGCGTTCCAGGTGGCTCGGGTCGATCTCGTCTGCGGTGGCGGCATAGCTTGCCAGCGTGCCGGGCGCGCCAAGGTGCGGCAATGCCACCTGCGCCAGCCCCTGTTCGAGCGCCACACGCACGGCGCTGCCTACGCCGGAAGCGAACGCACGCCGGGCCTCGCGCGAAATGCGGCGCAACTCATGTCGAGATTCGCTATTCGGCTGGTCAGCGGGCATGGCTTCAGCGAAAGGGCTGCGCCGTCGGGATGTGTCAAGCTGGAATGCGGGTGGCGGGACCGCGTCGACCGTTTGCCTGAAGATCCACTGACGCCAGAACGTCAGGTGGGAGCCATATGACCAAGCCCGGAAGCCCGGCAGGGACAGCCCCCTTGGATGTGCTTATCGCCTCAGGGATGCTTTGCGGCGCGCATCGGGCAGAACCCGCCGCCTGCCAACCTAGGCGGCCGCAGCGGCTTCCTCAAGCCTTCGGGCAAGCGTTTCTGCGCGGCTGGCGAGTTTTTCCATCAGCGCAGCGTCGATGGCTGGGGTGGTTACGCCGTCTTCCGGTTGCGGCGAAAGGCGCGAAGCCTGCGCGCGTTCCTCGAGCAATTCGCCCGAGAGGAGCAGGGCCGCCATCAGCAGCAGCCGCGGTTCGGCGATGGCGCCATGCGCCTGCATGAGCGAGCCGACACGCGAATCCAGCAGGCCGCCGGCAGCCCTCAGGTCAGCCTCTTCGCCGTCGCGGCAGGCGAGCCTGTAGCCGCGCCCGCCGATGGTCAGGTTGACTTCAGCCATGGGCCTTCATCCGCTCTGCCTCGATCAGGCGGTCGAGACCGGCGATGGTCGATTGGGCGACCTGGCGCAGCTTGTTGTGGCGACGATCCATCCGGTCGGCGGCGGCTTCCCCGCGCGCCAATGCGGCTTCGATGCGTGCGAGCACGTCGGACATATCAGATACCCCCTTCGCCTCTGCCACCATGATCCGCTCCGTTCGTCAAGCGATGCTGAATCGCAATCTTGACGATCTGACTTAAGATATTGTTTCCACTTGCGTCAACTCGGGGATTGTAACGGTTTGTCTGGTCTGGCGTTGATTTCTCTGCCCCGCTTTGCGAGGAGGACGCCGCGCCGCTGCCCGGAAAGTCCGGGCGCTATTGGTGATTCGGGCGGTCTTGCCCACCCGTGCGACGACGTGAACGTGGAGATTGCCCCGGATGGCACCTGAACGGTTGGCCGACAAGAGTGTGGCTGAAATGGCGAATGCCATTCGCGCACTGACGATGGACGCAGTGGAAGCAGCGAACAGCGGCCATCCCGGAATGCCGATGGGCATGGCCGATGTGGCGACGATCCTGTGGGGCGAATATCTGAAGTTCGACGCCAGCCGCCCCGACTGGGCCGACCGCGACCGCTTCGTGCTGTCGGCGGGCCACGGGTCGATGCTGCTTTATTCGCTGCTGCATCTGTCGGGCTATGCCCGGCCGACGATCGGCGACATCCGCACGTTCCGGCAGCTTGGCAGCCCGTGCGCCGGCCACCCGGAAAACTTCGAGCTTGCGGGCGTCGAATGCACGACCGGGCCGCTGGGGCAGGGGCTGGCGATGGCTGTCGGCATGGCGATTGCCGAACGGCACCTGAACGCGCGGTTTGGTGATGCGCTCGTCGACCACCGGACGTGGGTGATCGCTGGCGACGGCTGCCTGATGGAAGGTATCAGCCACGAAGCGATCGGGCTTGCCGCCCATCTGAAGCTTGGCCGCCTGAACCTGCTGTGGGACGACAACGGCATTTCGATCGACGGCGCCATTTCGCTGACTTCGGTCGAGGATGTGCCTGCCCGTTTCCGGGCGGCCGGCTGGCATGTGGTTTCCTGCGACGGGCATGATCCGCAATCGATCCGGGCGGCGCTCGATGAAGCGGCGGCCTCGCCGCTGCCGAGCCTCGTCTGCTGCCGGACGGTGATCGGATTTGGCGCGCCGACCAAGGCTGGCTCTGAAAAGACGCACGGCAGCCCGCTTGGGGCAACCGAAGTTGCAGGCGCAAAGGAAAAGCTGGGCTGGACCGCCGCGCCGTTTGAAATTCCTGCCGATATTCTGGCCGCCTGGCGGAAGGCCGGCGCGCGGGGCGAATCTGCCCGCGCCGCTTGGGAACAGCGGGTGCGGGCGGCGCCTGACGGGGCCGAACTCAGCCGCCGTATGGCAGGTGGCGCGCCCGCGCTGGACCTGTCGGCGTTCAAGACCGCGCTTGTGCAGGACGGCAAGGCCATTGCTTCCCGCAAGGCCTCGGAAATGGCGCTTGATGCGATCAACGCACAGGTTGCCGAAACGCTCGGCGGGTCGGCCGACCTGACCGGGTCCAACAACACCCGTTCGGCCGGGCAGCCGGTGCTGGATTCGTCGAACTATGGCGGCACCTATCTGCATTATGGCATCCGCGAGTTCGGCATGGCCGCCGCGATGAACGGCCTGGCGCTGCACGGCGGGATCATTCCCTATGGCGGCACCTTCCTCGTGTTTGCCGACTATGCGCGTGGCGCCATCCGGCTGTCGGCGTTGCAGCAGCAGGGCGTCATCTATGTGATGACGCACGATTCCATCGGTCTTGGCGAAGACGGGCCGACGCACCAGCCGATCGAGCATCTGGCCTCGTTGCGGGCGATGCCGAACGTGGCGGTCTACCGCCCGGCCGACGCGGTCGAGACGGCGGAGTGCTGGGAACTGGCTCTGGCCGACCGTGGCCGCCCGTCGGTGCTGGCGCTGTCGCGGCAGAATCTGCCGGCGCTGCGCCCTGATGTGGAACTGAACCGGTCCGCTTCGGGGGCCTACCGGCTGGTTGCGGCCTCGGCGCCGCGACAGGTGGTGCTGGTGGCGACGGGTTCGGAAGTTTCGCTTGCGGTCGAGGCGGCAAAGCTGCTGGAAGCCGAAGGGCTGGGCGCTGACGTGGTTTCGATGCCCTGCTTAGAACTCTATCTTGAAAAGGGCGACCGGGGCCTGCTTCCGGCCGATGTGCTGAAAGTCTCGGTCGAGGCTGCAACGACATTCGGCTGGGAACGGATCGTCGGCCACGACGGGCTGATGTTCGGGATCGACGGGTTCGGCGCCTCGGCGCCCGCACCGGCGCTTTACCAGCATTTCGGCTTGAGCGCGCAGCACATTGCGCAAGCTGTGCGGACAAGGCTGGGGCGGTAATCGCCGCAATCACCTGGCAGTAAAGTCACCGGGCAGTAAAATCACCGGGCAGTAACAGGAACAACCTACGAAGGAGCGTGGCAATGAAGGTAGCGATCAACGGCTTCGGGCGTATCGGACGGCTGGTGTTGAGGGCGATCCTCGAGCAGGGCCGGACTGACATCGAGGTGGTCGCCATCAACGACCTCGCTGACACGCGTTCCAATGCGATGCTGTTCAAGCGGGACAGCGTGCATGGCCGCTATCCGGGCACCGTCGAGGCCGACGGCCAGGACATGGTGATCGACGGCCGCCGCATTCGCGTCACCGCCGAGCGCGACCCGGCGAAGCTGCCGCACGCGGAACTGGGCGTCGACATCGCGCTGGAATGCACGGGCTTCTTCACCGACGCCGACAAGGCTGGCGCGCACCTGCAGGCAGGCGCCAAGAGGGTGCTGATCTCGGCGCCGGGCAAAGGCGTCGATCTGACGGTGGTCTATGGTGTCAACCATGACAAGATCAACGGCGACCATCGCATCGTTTCCAATGCTTCGTGCACCACCAACTGCCTTGCGCCTGTCGCCAAGGTGATGAACGATCTCGTCGGCATCGAGCGCGGCCTGATGACGACGGTGCACGCCTACACCAACGACCAGAAGATCCTCGACCAGATCCACCCCGACATGCGCCGCGCGCGCGCCGCAGGAGTGTCGATGATCCCGACCACAACCGGCGCTGCGCGTGCAGTTGGCGAAGTGCTGCCGGAACTGAAGGGCAAGCTCGACGGTTCGGCGATCCGCGTTCCGACACCCAATGTCAGCCTCGTCGATCTGACGTTCGTGCCCGGCCGCGAAACCAGCAGGGACGAAGTGAATGCGGCGCTGAAGGCGGCATCGCAGGGTGCGCTGAAGGGCATTCTCGACTATTCCGAGGAGCCGCTGGTCTCGATCGACCTCAACCATGTGCCGTTCTCCTCGACGGTCGACAGCCTCGAGACGGCGGTGCTGGAAGGCAAGCTGGTCAGGGTCGTTTCCTGGTATGATAATGAATGGGGCTTCTCGAACCGCATGGCGGACACAGCCGCGCAGATGGGCAGGTTCCTCTGATGTCGTTCCGCACGCTGGACGATCTGGCGGGCGACCTTTCAGGCACCCGGGCGCTGGTCCGGGTGGACCTGAACGTGCCGATGAAGGATGGCGCCGTAACCGACGCGACGCGGCTTGAAGCAGCCGTGCCGACGATCGCCTTGCTGGCCGACCGGGGTGCGAAGGTGCTGCTGCTGGCGCACTTCGGCAGGCCCGGCGGCGTGGCGTCCGGGGCATTGTCGCTGAAGCAGGTGGTGCCCGCGCTTGCCCATGTGCTGGGCCGCAACGTCGGCTTTATCGCCGATTGCGCGGGCGCAGCGGCGGAAGCGGCGGTGGACGATGCAGCGAACGGCAGCGTTACGGTGCTGGAAAACACCCGCTTTCATGCCGGAGAAGAAAAGAACGAGCCGACGCTGGTTGCTGCGATGGCCCGCCTCGGCGACATCTATGTGAACGACGCCTTTTCGGCAGCGCACCGCGCCCATGCCTCGACCGAGGGGCTGGCGCATCTGCTGCCGGCCTATGCCGGACGGTCGATGGAGGCGGAACTGAAGGCGCTGGACGCCGCCCTAGGCAAGCCCGAACGGCCGGTCGCAGCGGTCGTCGGTGGTGCAAAGGTTTCGACCAAGCTCGATGTGCTGGCGAACCTCGTCGGCAAGGTCGATCATCTGATCATCGGCGGCGGCATGGCCAACACCTTCCTTGCCGCCAAGGGGATCGATGTCGGCAAAAGCCTGTGCGAACATGATCTGGCCGAAACCGCGCGGGATATTCTGGCGCGCGCCGATGCTGCCGGCTGCACGGTGCATCTGCCGTGGGACGTGGCGGTAGCGCACGAGTTCCGCGCCAATCCGCCGATGCGGATCGCCAATGTGAACGAAGTCGCCGCCGACGAGATGATCCTCGATCTGGGGCCGCATGCGGTGGAATCGCTTGGCGACGTGCTGAAAACCTGCGCCACCCTGGTGTGGAATGGCCCGCTCGGCGCGTTCGAGCTGGAACCGTTCGATCGCGCGACCGTCGTCCTCGCGCAGACGGCGGCTGCCCTTACTGCAGGCGGCACGCTGGTCAGCGTCGCCGGCGGTGGCGACACGGTTGCGGCGCTCAATCACGCGGGCGTCGCCGCCCAGTTCACCTTCGTATCGACTGCGGGCGGCGCATTTCTGGAATGGATGGAAGGCAAGGCGCTGCCCGGCGTCGTTGCACTTGGATAAGGAAAGCCGAGACCATGAAGATGACGAAGACAGTTCGCCGGATTCTGGCCAACTACGAAAGCGACAATCCAGGCACCAAGGCCAATCTGGCCCGCATCCTGTGTTCGGGGCGGCTGGCCGGCACCGGCAAGATGGTGATTTTGCCTGTCGATCAGGGCTTCGAGCATGGCCCGGCCCGCAGCTTCGCAGTGAA
>NZ_DBNHFX010000050.1:0-7403 GCF_057137845.1 Sandaracinobacteroides sp.
TCGTGCGGATTTCCAGATCGAAGAGGCCGTGCCGGGCCAGTTGTTCCAGCATGTGGTCGTAAAAGCCGACGCCGGTGGCAATCATATGCTGCCCCGTGCCGTCGAGGTTCACGGATACGAAGACGTCGGTTTCCGACGTCCTGCGGGAGACAGTAGCAGTGCGCATCGCGACAAGCCTTTCGAGGCAGCGCCTATAGCAGGCGGTGGCCGGGGTTCAACCTCGGCCTAGCCGGCCGCGACATTGTCATCGTCGTCCGTGTCGTCGACGTCTGCCGGGGAAATCAGTTGCAGCGTCGGCGACGAGGATTGGATTGCCATGACATCGACATCGCGGAGTTTGCGCGTGACGGCACGGCTTCGCTTCCCTGCCTCATCGACCGTTCGCTTCGCAGTATCGAGTTGCTTGCCGAGCTTTTCCCACACATCGCCATATTTCTGAAACTCGGTCTTGGCGGCAGCCAGGATCTGCCAGACCTCGCTCGACCGCTTTTCGATCGCGAGCGTTCGAAAGCCCATTTGCAGGCTGGACAACAGCGCGGCAAGCGTCGTCGGCCCGGTAACGATCACGCGGTGGTTGGTCTGCAACTCGCTGACGAGGCCGGGGCGGCGGATGACTTCCGCAAACAGACCTTCGGTTGGAAGATACATCACTGCGAAGTCGGTCGAGTATGGCGGATGTACATATTTTTCGCAGATCGTTTTGGCCTGCAAGCGTATGAATCTCTCCAGCGCGCGTGAGGCCGCCTCGACATCTTCCGATAGTCCGCCGTCCTGCGCTGCGAGCAACCGTTCATAGTCCTCCTTCGGCAGCTTGGCATCGATGGGCAGCCACAATGGGCGATCGTCACTACCCTGTCCGGGCAGCTTGACTGCGAACTCGACGATTTCGGTGGAATCGGGCCGTATGCGGACGTTCTTTGCGAATTGCTCAGGTGTCAGCATATCGTTCAACAGCGCTTCCAGTTGCGCTTCGCCCCAGCTTCCCCGCGCTTTCACATTCCCCATCAGCCGCTTCAGATCGCCGACACCGGTTGCCAGATTCTGCATTTCGCCCAAGCCTTTGTGAACCTGCTCAAGCTGGCTGCTCACCTGCTGAAACGATTCGCCAAGCCGCTTTTCCAACGTGCCCTGCAACTTTTCATCGACTGTCAGCCGCATCGCCTCCAGCTTTTCGGCGTTGTCCACCCGCACCTTGTCGAGAGAGTCGGAAACGGTGGTTTTTAACGCTTCATGCCGGCTGTTGTTCTGCTCGATCAGCGACTGGATGGTGGAAATTGCCTTTTCCAGACCTTCTGTCAGCGATGCGCGCTGGTCATTCTGGGCGGCTGTCAATCGCTCGGCCAGTTGCCCCATCTGTGCGTTGGTTTCCTGCAGACGATCTGTCTGGGTTTTGGCGAAGCTTTCAGAGTTCAGCCGAACCGATTCCTCAAGCTTCTGTCGCCCGTCGAGCGCTTCTGTCCGCATGGTGCTGAATTGGTTGTCTATGGCGGCAAGGCGTTGATCCATCCTTTGATGCTGCGCCTGCCCCTGGTCGCGAAGGTCGTTACGCGCAGCGCGAGCGTCGGTGGACGCCTGCTGGGCAACGGCTTGCATCTGCCGTTCGATGGTGGAAAGCCGTGCATCGAGTTCTGGGGTAACGGCGGCCCCACGGCCTCTTTGCGCCAGCATCCACAGGTGCAGGAGGATGATCGCCACCAGCAACAGGATCACGATCATTGGATAGGCGGCTTCCATTTTTCCTCCTGCTACGCACTTTTGCCAGCAGGCGCTGGCCTGGTTGGAACATTAGGCGAACGCAATTGCGTTGACACCTGTTTTCTTGCGTAACTTGTGCCAGATGGGGACGCATGAAACCATGCGCTTCGACAAGCTGAGGGAGAAGATGATGGATTTCACGATCATGGCCGAGGGCCTCGCGTTTCCTGAGGGGCCGGTGATGATGGACGACGGGTCGGTGATCGTCGTCGAGATCGCAGCCGGGCGCATCACGCGGGTGAAGCGCGACGGCACGAAGCAGGTGATTGCAACGCCCGGCGGCGGCCCGAACGGTGCAGCGATCGGGCCGGATGGCGCGCTGTATCTGTGCAACAACGGCGGCTTCGAGTGGGCCGAAATCGACGGTATGCGAATCCCCGGCCATGCAGCGCACGATTACACGACGGGAAGGGTCGAACGTGTCGACCTGGCGACCGGCAAGGTAGAGCGGCTGTTCGACAGCTATGAAGGCCATCCGCTTTCCGGCCCGAACGACATCGTGTTCGATGAACATGGCGGGTTCTGGTTCACCGATCTGGGCAAGATCCGGGAGCATGCGACCGACCATGGCGCCCTTTATTATGCGACGATCGACGGACGGACGCTGAAGCGCGCGGCGCACGGGCCGGATTTCAACGGGGTCACGCTGTCGCCCGATGGCAAGTCGGTTTACGCTGCATCGACAACGCGCTGCTATATTCTGGGGTTCGACGTGACCGGCCCCGGCGAAGTGGCGCCCGCCGCGCTGCCCGGCATTCCCGGCCGGGTGGTTGCGGATTTTCCCGGCCGCATCCTCCTCGATTCGAACGCGATGCTGGCCAGCGGTAAAATTGCACAGGCTACGCTGGTCGAGCGTCCGGGGATCGCGGTTGCCGATCCGGCGACGGGGGTGGTGGTGCACCATGATTTCCCGGATCTGCTGACCACCAACATCGCCTTTGGCGGCGCAGACATGCGTGATGCAGCCGTCACCCTGTCCTCGACGGGCAGGCTGGCGCTGGCGCGCTGGGACGAACCGGGGCAGCGGTTGAAGTTCAACGCATGACCGACCTGCCAGATCCCCGCGCGATCGCGCTGTTCCTCGACATGATGGCGAGCGAGCGGGGGGCGGCCACGAACACCATCGCCGCCTATGGACGGGATCTGGCCGGCGCTTCGGCTGATCTCGGTGCCCGGCTTGCCGTGGCGGAACCGGCGGATCTTGAACGGCTGTTCGCCGGCTGGTCGGCACTTGCGGCATCGACCGTTGCGCGCAAGCGTTCTGCGCTGCGCCGCTTTTTTGCGTTTCTGGTTGCCGAAGGCATCCGCGCGGACAACCCGGCATTGCTGATTGCAGGTGTCAGGCCGGGGCGGCCGCTGCCGAAAACACTTTCCGTCGCCGAGGTAGACGCGATGTTCGCCGCGCTGGATACCCTGCTTTGCACTGAGCCATCGGCAGCGATCGTGCGGCTGAAGGCGTTGATCGAGCTGCTGTATGGTTCGGGGCTTCGGGCAACGGAACTGGTTTCGCTGCCGCGCAACACCATCCGCCCGCCGCAGCCGTTCGCGATCGTGAAAGGGAAGGGCGGAAAGGAACGGATGATCCCGTTGTCGGCGACGGCGCTAAGCGCGGTAGAGGCGTATCTGGCGCACATCCCGCGTGAGAGCCGCTGGCTGTTCCCTTCCGGCAAGGGGCATCTCAGCCGTATCCGCCTCTATCAGTTGGTGAAGGCGTTGGCGGCGCGGGCGGGCATCAACCCCGAGCGGATTTCGCCGCACGTTCTGCGTCACGCGTTCGCCACCCACATGCTTGAGAATGGCGCTGACTTGAGGGCATTGCAGACGCTTTTGGGCCATGCCGACATTTCGACGACCGAGCGCTACACCCATGTGGATTCGGCGCGCCTGGTGGCGACGGTGAAGGGGCTGCATCCGCTGGCTGAAAAGCGTCGCTGAACGCGCTATGTTCCGGGTGGACGCCGCTGCCACGAAAATGGGCGGAAGATCGACTGACCTTCCGCCCATGTTCATCCTGTTGGCCCGCCGGCTATCCGGCGTGGCCCGCCAATGCGGCCCTGCCGATCAGGACAGGTGCTTGGCGAGGTGCTTGTTCATTTCGAACATGGTCACGCTGTCGGCGCCGAAGATCGGCTTCAGCTTGGCATCGGCGTTGATGCGGCGCTTGTCCTTCGGGTCTTGCAGGTTGTTGGACTTGATATAGTCCCACACCTTCTTGACGACTTCGCTGCGGGCAAGCTTGCCGCTGCCGACGATCGCCGCAAGTTGCGCCGAAGGGGTAAGCGGGGTCTGAAGTGCGTTGGGTTTCTTGTCAGCCATCTGTCCCTCTCCCTAATTTACATGGTTTCCCGGCGCGCGCCGAGGAGGGCCGGCCGGGTTGTTCAATCCTGTTGGCGGCGTATTCCCGCACATGGCGAAAGTCCGACACCTGCAAAGCCCGGGACTCTCGGCCCCCTGACGTTGTGCGCCTCTCATTCCACCGCTTTTGCCCCTCGTCAAACGGCAAAGCGCCGCAATCGCTGCAAAGGTGCCAAAAAAGCCACAGGCGAAGCAGCATGTGCGGGCTGATTGCATGATTTGAACGGGGAAATTGGTAAACCGGGCTATAGTGCCGCGCGTCATGGCCGTTCCCTTCGGCGTGGCCCGTTCTGCGATTCGCCAAGGCGATTCCGGATAGGAATTATGCTATAAATAGCTTGTAAATCAGTATGTTGGGCTACAATATTTCAAGGGTGTAGGAATATGTTGCGGATTGTGAATCAGAAGTTTACAGTTAACAAACCAGAGCCATGCTATGGGAGGGTATGTGGAAATTGCTCCATGAATGCCCACCCGAAGGCAAAAGAACAATAATAACGGGTCAGGACTGGACAAAGATGATGCGATGCGCGGTGCTCGACGATGACAAGGCACAAACCGAGCTGGTGGCAAAACTGCTGTCAGATGCGGGACATCAGTGCGAAGTGTTTCACCAGGGTCGAACCCTGATCAACCGGCTGCGGCAGGATACCTTCGACCTGCTTGTCATCGACTGGAACATGCCCGGCATGTCGGGCATCGAAGTGCTTGAGACGGTGCGTCAGGGCCAGCACGCCAATCTGCCGATTCTGATGATCACCAGCCGCGCCGACGACGAGGACGTGGTGCATGGGCTGGCCTCGGGCGCCGACGACTATATCCTGAAACCGCTGAATGCGGTGGTGTTCATGGCGCGCGTCGATGCGGCCTTGCGCCGGGCGCAACTGAACCGCCCGCAGAAAAGCGCTGCATCGTTCGGCAACTACAGCTTCGACATCCCGACGGAAACGGCCACCGTCAACGGAGAAACGATCAAGCTGACGGCCAAGGAAATGGCGTTGGCGATGATGCTGTTCGAAAACATGTCGCGGCCGCTGTCGCGCAGTTATCTGCTTGAAAGCATCTGGGGCCAGAACCCCGAAGCCGAAACCCGGACTCTGGACGCGCATGTGTCGCGCATTCGTTCGAAGCTGGCGCTGCGGGCCGAAAACGGCTTCCGGGTGCTGCCGGTATATTCCTACGGCTATCGTCTGGAGCCGACCAACGCCAACCATCCCGTCGAGGAAAAGCTGAGCGCGTGACGATGCGTTACTCTGCCCCGACCCTTCTGCTTCTGCTTGCCGCGACAGCGCCCGCGCTGCCGAACGGTGCGCGTATGCAGCAGCGCCACCGGGCGCAGGCGGAGGCGGCGGACGAGATCATCGTCTATCAAACCCGCGCGGGGGAAAATCTTCATACCATCGCCGAGCGCTGGTTCACCAACCCCGAAGACTGGAAGCGGTTGCAGACACTGAACCGCATCCCCGATTCCGGCAAAATCGCGCCGGGCACCAGGTTGCGGCTCCATAGTTCGTGGTTGCGCACGCGGCCGATCGCGGCGGAACTTGCGGCATTCCGTGGCAGTGTGCAGGTGGTGCGCGGCAAGGAATCCCGCCCCGTGATGAAGGGGATGGAGCTTGCCGAGGGCGACATCCTGGAAACCGGGCCGAACGGCTTTGCAACGCTGGTGCTGCCCGACGAAAGCCGTGTTTCGCTTCCCTCGTCCAGCCGCATCCGGCTGGCGCGGCTGCGGCATGTTCCGATGTCGGATTCGATCGACCGTCGTTTCACGCTGGAACAGGGGCGTTCGGAAGCCAAGGTGACGCCGATGGTGAACCCGGCGTCGCGGTTCATGATCACGACGCCGGTTGCAGTGGCCGCCGTTCGCGGTACGCAGTTCCGCGTGACCTTCACTCCGGCCGACATGAAGGCCGTGACCGAAGTGACGGAAGGCAAGGTTGCCGTAAGCCGGCCCGACGGCAAGGGTGAAGTGCTGGTTCTGGCCGGATTCGGCGCCGTCGCTTCACCGGCAGGTGTCACGCGGCCGTTTGCGCTGCTTTCAGCGCCCACCGTAGAAACGCCCGAGCGCATTCAGGACGAAAAGACCGTATCGTTCCGGCTGGAGCCGGTGGCCGGTGCTGAACGCTACCTTGTAGAGATCGCAACGGATGCGGGCTTCATCGATCGGGTGGGCAGCGTCGAGACGACGGACGGTATCGCCCGCTTCGAGGGGGTGCCGAACGGCCAATATTATGTTCGCGCATTTGCGATCGACGCGCGCGGGCTGATCGGCAAGCCAAGCGAGGCATCGTTCCAGCATCGCTATGTCGCGCCGCAGGGCACGGCGGGGGCAGGCCGGGATGCAGCCGAACAACGCGAGCAGATCGCGGAACTGGGGGAAGGCGCCCCGGGAGAATATGAGTGGTTCGAAACTGATTCGGCGACCGAGAATCTGGTCGACGCCGGATTCATTGGCGGCGGTATTGCCGGCGGCGAGGCAGGCGGCCCGATCATTCCGCAAGACGATGCCGGACTGGCGTTCCTGCCTTCGCCGCAAAGCGCCGCCCCGCTGTTCGGTTTTGACAGTGGCGGATACAGCGGCGGCAACGGTGGCGGTGGCCACTTCGCCGGAGGCGGTTTCGCCGGAGGTGGTTTCGGCGGAGGTGGCTTTGGCGGCGGCGGCGGCGGTATTGTCGGCGGTGGCAACGGCGGAAACCCAGGTGGCGGAAATGGCGCTCAGCCCGGAATTGGCAACGGCGGGAACGGCGGCCAGGGGGGTAACGGCGGCAACAGTGACAACGGCCAAGGCGACAGCGGCGGCCAAGGCGACAACAGCGGCCAGACTGGCCAGCCCGGCAACGGCGGGCCGGGCGGCGGTGACAACGGTGGCCAACCCGGTAACGGTGGCCAAGGTGGAAACGACGGCCAATCCGGTAACGGTGGCCAGGGTGGCAATGGCGGCGGCATGAACGTCATCCCGACCGATCCAAGCCTTCCGCCTCCGGTCGATCCGCCAGTGATCAACCCCGGCGGACAGGGTGGCAATGGCGGCCAGGGTGGCAATGGCGGGCAGGGCGTGCCCACATATCCGGGCAACGGGCCGGGGCAGCCGTCCACCATTCCCGAACCCGCGACATGGGCCATGCTGATCTCGGGCTTCGGCCTTGTCGGCGTGATCATTCGCAGACGCAGGCGGCAGCAGGCCGCCTGAGCCGAGGGTTCATGGCGTTGCCCTGATGCGATTCGGCCCCTAGCGTCTCAGCCGATGAACATGGTGCCCCGCATTCCCGCCGATACGCCCGAACCGGCCGGGG
>NZ_DBNHFX010000051.1:0-10964 GCF_057137845.1 Sandaracinobacteroides sp.
CATCCAGTCAAGCAGCACCAGATCGGGCCGATCCTCGTGCACCAGCAGCAGCGCATCGTCGCCGTCGCTGGTGTGGGTGATGTCAAAGCCTTCCGCCGCAAAGTTGTAACGGATCAGTTCCGCCAGATTGGCGTCGTCCTCGACCAGCAGGATTTTCGGTCGTGCGGCATTCACTTGCCCGACTGCTCGGCCGCCATCGAGGTGGTGCGGTCGGTCTTCGGCCGGTCCTCGGGGTGTTCGCCCGTCACCGAAAAATACACCATCTCGGCGATGTTGGTGGCGTGGTCGCCCACCCGTTCCAGATTCTTGGCGATGAACAGCAGGTGCGTCGAGGCGCTGATATGATGGGGATTTTCCATCATGTAGGTCAGCAGCGACCGGAACAGCGAATTGTAGAAATCATCGACCCGCTGGTCGCGCTCCATCACCTGCAACGCCAGCGCCGGGTCACGGTCGACATAGCAGTCCAGCGCATCGCGCACCATCGCAGCGGCCGCACGTGCCATTTCCGGCAGGATCACCATCGGCCCGACCGGCGGCGTCTGCGCCAGCACCGGCACCCGCTTGGCGATGTTCTTGCCATAGTCGCCGATGCGTTCGATGACGGCGGAAATCTTCATTGCGGCAACGATCTCGCGCAGGTCGTCGGCCATGGGCGAGCGCAGGGCGATGATCGTCACCGCCATGCGTTCGGCTTCGGCTTCCATGCGGTCCAGCTCGGCGTCGCGCGCGACGACTTGTGCCGCCGTTTCCGCGTCGCGCCGCAGCAGCGCATCAACTGCATCGGCGATCTGCGCCTCGGCAAGACCGCCCATCTGGCCGATCAGCGAACGAAGCTGATTGATCTCGGCGTCGAACGAGCGGACGGTGTGTGCGGTTGGAATATTGACCATCTTCGCCTCCTCGGGAGCGTGCGCCCTGACGATATCACGGCCAGCGCTCGATCCAACTGTTGGTGCCGCCGGGCGCCCTGCCCGCCCCGGCAACTGCTAGCCGTAGCGGCCGGTGATATAGTCCTTGGTGCGGGTTTCCCTGGGATTGGTGAAGATTTCCCGTGTATCGCCATATTCGACCAGCGTTCCCAGATGGAAGAACGCCGTCTTCTGGCTGACCCGCGCCGCCTGCTGCATGTTGTGCGTCACGATCACGATCGCATAGCGGCCGCGCAGTTCGTCGATCAGTTCTTCGATCCGTGCCGTCGCGATCGGATCCAGCGCCGAGGCCGGTTCGTCCATCAGGATGACTTCGGGGTTCACCGCGATCGCGCGCGCGATGCACAGACGCTGCTGCTGCCCGCCCGACAACGCAGTGCCGGGGCTGGAAAGCCGGTCTTTCACCTCGTCCCACAGGCCGGCCCGCCGCAGCGACTTCTCGACGATCTGGTCCATGTCGGCCTTGCGCGCCGCAAGGCCATGAATACGCGGACCATACGCCACGTTTTCGTAGATGCTCTTGGGGAAGGGGTTCGGCTTCTGGAACACCATGCCGACCCGCGCACGCAACTGCACCACGTCCATCGACGGGTCGTAGATATCCTGCCCGTCGAGCGCGATCTTGCCGACGACACGGGCGCCCGCGACCGTATCGTTCATGCGGTTCAGGCAGCGCAGAAACGTCGACTTGCCGCAGCCAGAAGGGCCGATGAAGGCGGTCACATCCTCTTTCGAGACGTCGATCGACACGCCCTTGATGGCTTCGAAAGCGCCATAGAACACCCGCACGTCCCGCGCGGTCATCTTCAGCGTCGTCACCGGGGCAGCGCCGGCTGCGGTCGCTGCAATGTTCAGATTTCCACTCACCAGCGCACCTCGAAACGGTTTCTCAGATAGATCGCAAGGCTGTTGATCGCCAGCAGGAACACCATCAGCACGATGATGGCGCCGCTGGTCTTCTCGACGAAGCCCCGGCTCACGTTGTCGGACCAGATGAACACCTGCACCGGCAGCACGGTTGCGGGTTCCGAAAAGCCCTGCGGCACCGATGTCAGGAACGCCCGCATGCCGATCATCAGCAGCGGTGCAGTTTCCCCCAGCGCACGGGCGATCCCCAGGATCGTGCCTGTCAGCATGCCCGGCAGCGCCAGCGGCAGCACATGATGGAACACCACCTGCACCGGCGACGCACCGATCCCCAGCGCCGCATCGCGGATCGACGGCGGCACCGCCTTGATCGCCGCACGGCTGGCAATCACGATCACCGGCAAGGTCATCAGCGCCAGCGTCAGCCCGCCGACGATCGGCGCCGAGCGCGGCATGTTCATGAAATTCAGGAACACCGCCAGCCCCAGCAGGCCGAAGATGATCGACGGCACGGCAGCCAGATTGTTTATCGAGACTTCGATCACGTCGGTCCAGCGGTTTCGCGGCGCGAATTCCTCGAGGTAGATGGCGGCCAGCACCCCGACCGGAAAGCTGAGGACCAGCGTGACGACGAGCGTCAGGAAACTGCCCTTGAGCGCACCCCAGACACCGGCCAGTTCCGGATCGACGGAATCCGCCGCTGTCAGGAAGGTGCGGTTGAAGACCGTCTGTATCTGCCCGTCTTGCACCAGCTTGCGCCACATGGCGACTTCGGCATCGCTGACGGGCCGGTTGGCTTCGTCGGCGGCAAGGTCGATGCGGCCCTTGGCAAGCTGGTCGATGTTGGATGTCGCGATCAGCCACATGTCCGCCTTGGTGCCGATCAGCGCCGGTTTCCGGGTAACTTCCCGCCGCAACGCCAGCCACGCCCCTTCTGAAACAACCGGCACCTGCGATCCGAACGCCGCATCGACCGCATCCTGCACCACACCCTGAAAGTCCGCCCGCTGCAAAAGGCGCGGGTCGGCGCGGGCTTCATCCGCCGTCACGCCAAGGCGTTCCGCATCGATCTGGATCGGCACCCGCACTTCGGTCTGCAGAAAGCTGGTCCAGCCGCTCTGGACGACGGTCGTCAGCAGGAACAGCAGGAAACCGGCGGCAACCAGAAGTGCAGCGATTCCCGTCGCCCGGAACATGCGTTCGGCACGATAGCGGCGGCGGATGCGCTGCTGCATTTCCTCGGATGCCCAGGCGGTCGGCGCCACGCGCACCCCGGTTTCGACAAGGTCAGTCATAGGCCTCCCGGTATTTCTTGACCACGGCCAGCGCGTAGATGTTGAGGGCGAGCGTCACCAGGAACAGCACCAGCCCCAGCGCGAAAGCCGAAAGCGTTTTGGCGCTGTCGAACTCCTGGTCTCCGGTCAGCAGGGCGACGATCTGCGCCGTCACCGTGGTGACGCTTGAAAATGGGTTGGCCGTCAGGTTGGCGGCAAGCCCGGCCGCCATCACCACGATCATCGTTTCACCGATCGCGCGCGAGACGGCCAGCAGCACGCCGCCGACGATGCCCGGCAGCGCCGCCGGAATCAGCACCTTGCGAATGGTTTCCGATGGCGTCGCGCCCATCGCCAGGCTGCCATCGCGCATCGAACGTGGAACGGCGGTCAGCGCATCGTCGGCCATCGACGAAACGAAGGGAATGATCATCACCCCCATCACCAGACCGGCGGCCAGCGCACTTTCGGAACTGGCATTCGGGATGCCGACCGCCACCGCGAAATCACGCACGGCAGGCGCCACCGTCAGTGCGGCGAAAAAGCCGTAAACGACCGTCGGCACACCGGCCAGAACCTCCAGCACCGGCTTTGCCACCTTGCGGAAAGCGGGCGCTGCATATTGCGTCAGATAGATCGCCGTCATCAGGCCAAGTGGTATCGCCACCAGCATGGCGATGATCGCGCCGATGAATACCGTGCCCCAGAACAGCGGCACCGCGCCGAACGCCCCCGACGAGCCTACCTGATCCGCCCGCATCGCCGTCTGCGGCGACCATTGCGTGCCGAACAGAAACTCGATCGGGCTGACCAGTTGAAAAAAGCGGAAGCTTTCGAACAAGAGGCTGGCGACGATGCCGAACGTTGTAAGGATCGCCACGAGCGAAGCCGTCACCAGCGCCGCCATCACAAACCGCTCGACGCGGGTTCGGGCGCGGAAATCCGGCCTGAGCCTGCTCCAGCCCCACAGCGCGCCAAGCGTACCGACAGCAAGCGCCGCGCTTCCGAACAGCAGCCCATAGCGCAACGCCGACTCGCGCCAGACTTCGGCCGCTGCATCCGCATGGACGTTGAACGCCGCCGCATAGTCGCCGCGCACCAGCCCCTGCACTTCGGAAAGAAACGCCGAACGGTCGAGATCGGCAGTTCCGATCGCCCCGGCGGGCAGGCTGGCCAGCACCTCCGCCGACACCAGCCTGTCGGCAAGCGCTGCCCATGCCGCGATCACCAGCAGCGCCGGCAGCAGCGCCAGAATCGCGACATAAAGTCCATGATGGTGCGGCCGCGAATGCACGGCGCCGACGGCGGGGCCTGCAGCAGCCGAAAAGGCGCGCGCACGCCGGTCGCCCAACCAGAAGCCCAGCACCGCAAGCGCCAGCACCGCAAGGGTGACGGTCCAGATACTCACGCCAGATCCTCCAGGCTGAGCGGCGACAGCGCAGTCGCCCGCGCGCGGTTTTCAATCCTGACATGCTCGGCCGAGGGAACCAGCCCGCGCCGTTGCAGATACCCGCCCGGCCCCCAGGCGCGCTCGCTCACATATTCGGCCAGAAACTCGGCCAGCCCGTGAATTGCCTTCACATGCTGCGCCTTCACATAGATAAACAGCGGCCGCGACGCCGGATACCGCAGCTCGGCGATGCTGTCGGGCGTTGCGGAAACCCCGTCGATCGCCACATCGCGCAGCGTATCTAGATTGCGTTCAAGATACGAAAAACCCAGCACTCCGACCGACTGCGGATCCGCAGCCAGCTTCTGCACCACCAGATTGTCGTTTTCGCCTGCTTCCACATAGGCCCCGTCCTCGCGGATGCGGTTGCAGACCTGCTTGTGGCGGCCCTCGTCGGCCTTTTTCAGCGTCCGCATCGAAGGCTCGGCGTCGCAGCCCGCCACCATGTACAGTTCGTTGAAGGCGTCACGCGTACCGGAAGTGGGCGGCGGACCGATCACATGGATCGGAATTGCCGGAAGTTTCGGGTTCACGTCCTGCCATGTGCGCGCCGTCTGCGGCTTGCCGAACGGCTCGGCGGCCAGCGCCGCATAGACATCGCGCAGCGACAGGTTCATCGGCTGCGCCCGCTTTCCCTGTGCCAGCACCACGCCGTCGATCCCGACCTGTACCTCTACGACGCCCTTCACGCCGTTTCGCGTGCAATCCTCTACCTCGCTGCGCTTGATCCGGCGCGACGCGTTCACCACGTCGGGAAAGCGGGAACCGGCGCCGGCGCAGAACAGCTTGATGCCGCCACCCGTGCCCGTCGCCTCGACGATCGGTGCACGATATTCGGGGTTGTTACGGCTGAAATTTTCCGCAACCGCCGTAGTGAACGGGAAAACGGTCGACGAACCGACGATGCGGATCTGTGTGCGCGAATCAGCGCACGCCACAAGCGCCGTCGTCGCCGCCAGCGCGACTGCCGCAACCCCGAGACTGCGCTGCCGAAACCCCAGTTTCACATGCTACCCCAACAGCTTGCCCCACCGGGGCCGCCCATGTTCCGTGCGCCACAAGCAATCTGCCTGCGGCTTCATGGCGGGCATGGCAGCATCTCATTGCAGTTTTGTGACGGCCTCTGCCGCAATCGCCGGAAGCAGGAACGAAACGGTCGTCCCCTCACCCTCGCGGCTGCTGATCTCCATCCGCCCCCGGTGGCGCTCGATGATGTGCTTCACGATCGCCAGGCCAAGGCCGGTTCCGCCTATGGAACGCGAACGCCCGGTGTCGACCCGATAGAAGCGTTCGGTCAGGCGCGGCAGATGCTCGGCGGCGATTCCCGCGCCCCGGTCAACGACCGACACCCGCACCATCGGCTCGGCAGGGTTCGACAGGTCGAGGGCAGCCGTGATCGTGACCGGGGTTTCCGGCGCACCATATTTCAGCGCGTTCGACACCAGATTGTGCAGCACCTGCAGGATCTGGTCGCGGTCGGCGGCAACATCGGGCAGCCCGCCCGCCACTTCGATCAGCAGGCTGCGGCCATCGGCTGCCGCCTTGCCACCGAATGCGCGCTCCACCTCGTGCAGAAGCGGCGCCAGCGACACAGGCCGATCGGGGCGGACATGCTTGTCCAGCTCGATGCGGCTCAGGCTCATCAGGTCGTCGATCAGGCGCGCCATCCGCTCGGCTTCGGCCTGCATGATGCCAAGAAAGCGTTGCCGCGCCGCATCATCGTTGGCGGCCGGTCCCTGACAGGTCTCGATGAAACCCGCGATATTGGCCAGCGGCGTGCGCAGTTCGTGGCTGGCGTTGGCCACGAAATCGACGCGCATGCGATCCGTCAGCCGTTCGCGCGTCATGTCGGTGAAGCTGAGCAATACGCGCGGACCACCCACCCACGCCGCCTGCGCGCAGAACGAACCGCCCTGCACGCCAAGGTTCGCAATCTCGCGCGGGGGCGGGCTTTCGCCGGAAAGTGCCGCGCGCACCAGTTCAACGACTGCCGGATGGCGAACCCGCAAGCGCAGATCGGCGCCGACGATCCGTTGCCCGAACAGCGCCAGCGCCGGGCCATTGGCCGCGACCACCTTCCACGCAGGCGACACCGTCATCGCCGGATAATCGAGCACATCCAGCGGAATGAGCGCGGCATTGTCGTCAGCCGCGCTGACTGGCGCGCCCGGTGCAGTGGTTCCGCCCGGTCCGTTCGCCTGCGGTCGCGTGGCGGCGCCAACGGCGATCAGCGCGAACACCGCCAGCAGCGCCGGCCCCCATATCCAGGCCGAAGCCCCGGCAAGCGATGCCGCCATCGCCGCGACGACGGCAAGCGCGCCGAACAGCAGCAGCGGGCGTGAAATGCTCATGCGATGCTGATGCCACAGCCGTGGGCGGTTTGCCCATGGCCCGCCTGCGCTGCGGCGGATGTCAGAAGGCGTTTTTCGGGAACAGCACCGCGCCGATCGTCCGCAGCAGGATATACAGGTCGAAGGATACAGACCAGTTCTCGATGTAGTGCAGGTCGTGTTCCAGGCGCTTCACCAGCTTTTCCTCGGTATCCGTCTCTCCGCGCCAGCCGCAGACCTGCGCCCAGCCTGTGATCCCCGGCTTGACCTTGTGTCGCGCCGCATAAGACTGCACGACTTCGTGGAACAACCGCCCGGCTGCACGGGTGGACGGCGCGTGCGGCCGAGGCCCGACCAGCGACATGTCGCCCTTCAGCACGTTCAGCAGTTGCGGCAGCTCGTCGATCGACGTGGCGCGGATGATGCGGCCCACGCGGGTGATGCGGGAATCGCCGCGCTGCGCCTGCTGCACATGGTCGGTCTGGCAGTCGTCCACGGTCATCGAACGGAACTTCAGCACGTCGAAGCGCTGGTTGTTGAAGCCCTCGCGCGGCTGGCGGAAGAACACCGGGCCTGGGCTGTCCAGCTTCACCGCGATCGCCGCCAGCAGCATGATCGGCCACAGGAACAGCAGGATGATGCTGGTCAGCACCAGATCCTCGATCCGCTTCACCACGGCGTCGGTGCCGGAAATCGGCCGTTCGAACAGGGTGATCACCGGCATGTGCCCAAGCAGAACCAGCGGGCGATGGGCAAAGGCGAAATTGGCCATGTCCGGCGCCAGACGGATACGCACCGGGGTCAGCACGAACTTCTGCACCACCTGCTGGATCCGCGCCGACGCCGACCACGGCAGCGCCACGATCACCTGATCGACCAGCCCGTCGCGGATCATCGCGACCAGATCGTCGGCAGTGCCGAACACCGGCAGATCCTCGACGATGACGGGCACGCGGCCATCGCGCCGGTCGTCGAAAAAGCCGACGAGACTGATCGTCAGGCGCGGGTTGCCACGGATATACTGGGCAAGCTGCTGCCCCTGTGCCGACGCGCCATAGATCGCCACCCGGCTGTTGAAGATGCCCTGCCCCTTCAGGCGCCGTATCCAGACCGTCATCGCGGCCCTGGTTGCGGCCACCATGAACACGCCGGTCACGAACCACGTAACGGCCCACCCGCGCGAGAAATCCTCGGATATCTTCACAAGGAAGCCGATCGTCACCAGAAACAGGCCGGTAACCCCCCAGGAACCAAGCACCCGCTGCCACGCAAGCCGCAACGAGAAGTGGCAATCGACGTCGTAGGCGCCCATCACTTCCGCCACGAGCGCGAAGATCAGCGCGCCCATCAACATGGTGCGATAATAGTCGGGCAGGCCACCGGTGCCGATTTCCCCCACCCAGAGGATGAGGGCGACGACACCCGCCAGAATGACGGTCAGAAACTCGACCATCCGCACGACGAGAACGACGAGATCGATCGGCACCGCCGAGCGCCGTGGCGGCTCGATCATGGCGGGGCTGATCCGTTCGGGGTTCTGCTGTTCGTTCACGCAGCAGCCCCCGCCACGGCGGCGCTGCGCGCCCCCAGGTAAACTAGTTCAACTTGCTGTTGCAGTCGGCCCGCGCCGCATGTAGCTCCCGCAAGGTGATGGGGCGTTGTTCGCCCCCGGGGCGCAAGGCCCATGCGTGTCAGGGAGGGAAGCATATGGAAACCGTCTATGATTGGGTGACGATCGCCATCTTCGCGGGTTTGATCGTGCTGTTCCTCCAACGGTCGGTCGGTCCCGAGCGCGATCAGATGTGGCCCTATTTCGCCGCCGCCGTGGGCTGTGCGGTGATCAACCAGGTCGGCAACCATGCCATCGATACCGGCGAGACCGTGTGGCATGTCGTAGCGGTTGGCGGCATCGTCGGCATTCTGGCTTTCGTCCAGTATTTCCTGCATCCGTTCGGCCGTTCGCGCGACTGAAATTCCCGGCCCCTGCCTGACGACGGGCAAAAGATTCTCCCGGCCCGTCACCTTCATCCTTTTGTTCCCAGAATCGCTGCCGCCAGCGGCCGTCCCACCAGCGCCGGAAGGCCGGCGGGGCTTGTCGCATGCAGCATCTCGGTCGCGAACCGCTGCAATGCGGCAAATGCTTCCGGGGTCGGCTCTCCGACGGTCGACATCCGCACCAGCGCGCCATCCGCCACATAGCCGCGCATTTCCGTGCGCAGCTTCAGCAGCCGCTGTTCGCTGCCGCTGGCAGGCAGATAATCACCGATTCTGGTCCAATAGAGGATCGGTTCCGTGCGTTCGTTGCTGGTGGCGACAAGATGCCGCGCCGGAAGCATCGCCGTTGGAGTTACCGGGACCGACACCTGTTCCGATCCGCTGATCTGGAACCCGACCGACGAATAGCAAACCTCGGGCCGGTGCAGTTGCAACTGGTCCGACTGGGTATCACCATAGGCGATCACCAACATGATCGGCACGTCGTGATCCGACAGATACAGCCGGCTGACGGTCTGGCTGTATAGCTGATCGGCAAGGCTGCCCTTGGTCGCTTCGGGAAGGATCATCGCGTTCGACGGCGTGACCGACCATGTTCCGATCTTCAACGGCACCAGCTTTTCAAGCTTTTTGCCGTCCAGCAGATTGAGGTGCTTGCGCGGCTTCAGCGCGAACGCACCGCCAGCGGCCGCCAGCAGCGGCAGCCCGAGAAGCAGTTCACGCCGACCGAGCATCATCGCCTCCCTCAGTGGTGCGCCCCAGCCAGCGGCGGAGCGGCGACAGCAGTTGGTCCAGCAGGAAGAACAGCAGCAGTGCCGATACGAACGTAACGATTCCGGCAAAGCCGTGCAGATACCCCTGCGCCACCTCGTTGCCTGCATAGTATGTCAGCAGCACAAGAATGATCACGCGAATGACGTTTGCCGCAATCGCGATCGGCAGCAGAAACGCCAGCAGCAGCAGCGAATAGCGCCACGAAGCGTTGTGCATAAGATAGATGTAGAACAGGCCGATCGCCGTAAGGCTGACGATCGAGTTGAGGCCCGCACAGGCGTCTTCGACAAGCAACTGATACTGCGCGATATAGAGCGTAACCCCGACCTGCGTGATCGGATAGCCGACCGCCGCCAGAATCCACGTCACGATGTCCGAGACCATGATTTTCAGCGGCTGCGTGACGGAATCGAGCACCCAGCCCGGTATCGGGATCAGGAACCCCAGATAAAAGATCGGGAACCACATCCGCACCAGCACCGCCCGCCCGACGAACGCATAGGCGATCGCCACCAGCGCCAGCAGCAGTGCTGCAACCTCGATCATCAGGAAGTTGAAGGCGCGCCCGAATATGTAAAACGCCGCCCCCGCCAGCAGCAGCGGGAAGGCGATCCACAGCCTGCCCGGCCGCGCATCCGCGACGATCCTGTCCCAGTCGCGCCAGATCAGCCATGCAGCGGTCGCCAGCACCAGCGGGCCATGGACCCCGGATTCGGATGTCCAGCTTTCCGACGCGGTCGCGATCAGCGTCGGCACGATGGTGACGAGCAGCCCCAGAGCCAGAATCGGGTGGCGCCGGACGTGGTCCAGCAACCCGGTGCGGGCCGAATCGGTTACTGCATCCATGTCAGGGTTCTCCCGCAGGCCCGGCGCACGACGCTCAATCGAACTCGTTCAGAACCGATCCGATCACCGTCGCCCGCGATGCCTGCAACTGTGCCGAAAGCACCTGCACATCCTTGACGAACGCGTGGTTCCGGCGCGCCACGATCAGCGCATAGCCCAGCACACCCGCCACCGTCAGCGCATCGGCATTCTCGTTGGCGGCCGGCGTATCGAAGACGGCGACGTCGAACTGGCGCAACAGAATATCCACGCCCGACCGGAACCGCGTGCCCGACAGCAGTTCCTGCGGCCGCGCGACCGGCGGCCCCGCCGGAATGACCGACAGGTTCGGCAGCACATCGGGATAGACCACCCGTTCCGGGCGATTCACTTCCAGCGACAGATAGGTCGACAATCCCGGACCGTTGGGGTCGATGCCGAACACGGTGTCGATCCGCGGGTTGCGCAGGTTCGCATCGACCAGCAGCGTCTTGATCCCGACCTGCGACAGCGCCGC
>NZ_DBNHFX010000052.1:0-11894 GCF_057137845.1 Sandaracinobacteroides sp.
GCCAGCATCCTGTTCAACGGCAGCAGCGCGCGCAGCCGCAGTTCTTCCGGCACGTCCAGTTCCGGTTTCATGTCGCGCAGCGCCAGATACAGCTTTTCCATCGTGTTCAGCGCCATGAACGGGCACATGTTGCAACTGCATTTGCCGTCGGCGCCGGGGGCACCCACGAAAACCTTGCCGGGCGCCTGCTTTTCCATCTGGTGGATGATGTGCGGCTCGGTCGCCACGATGATGGTTTCGCTCGGGCTTTCCAGCGCGAACTTCAGGATCGCGCTGGTCGAGCCCACCATGTCGGCATGGTCCAGAATATGCGCCGGGCATTCCGGGTGCGCTGCCACCGGCGCGCCCGGATACTGCAATTTCAGCTTCAGCAACTCGGTTTCGCTGAACGCTTCATGGACGATGCAGACACCGTCCCACAGCAGCATTTCGCGACCGGTCTTGCGGGAAAGCCATGCGCCCAGATGCTTGTCGGGCGCGAACAGCACCTTCTGGTCTTTGGGCAGGGCGTTCAGGATCTTCTCGGCCGAGGACGAAGTGACGATGATGTCGGAATGGGCTTTCACCGCCGCCGAGCAGTTGATGTAGGTAAGGCTGAGGTGATCCGGATGGGCGGCGCGAAAGGCGGCGAATGCGTCCGGCGGGCAGCTATCCTCCAGGCTGCAACCGGCCTCCATGTCGGGCAGGATCACCCGCTTGGCCGGGCTGAGGATCTTCGCCACTTCGGCCATGAAGCGCACGCCGCAGAAGGCGATCACTTCAGCGTCGGTTTCGGCGGCCTTGCGCGACAGTTCTAGCGAATCGCCAACGAAATCGGCAATGTCCTGAATGTCGGGCGTCTGGTAATAGTGCGCCAGAATGACGGCGTTGCGCTCGCGGCGCAGCCGGTCGATCTCGGCCCTGAGGTCCAGCCCCTTCAACGACTCTGCCAACATTGCATTCACGGCTTCACCTCCTAAGAAGAGCTGCTGTAGGCCATCCATATGGGGAGTGAAAGATGAGCGAAGAAGCCCTTGCACATATCGCCGCCGCCGAACGGCAGGCAGCGCAACTGGAAGGCATCGGCCCCGAGGTGGCGGCGCGCGCCGTCAACCGCGTGGGCGTGATCGGCGCCGGCACGATGGGCGGCGGCATTTCGATGAATTTCCTGAACGTCGGCATTCCGGTCACCATCGTAGAACGCGAACAGGCCGCCCTCGACCGTGGCCTGAAGGTGATCCGCGCCAACTACGAACGCTCGGCCAGCCGGGGCAAGATGACGGCGGCCGAAGTGGAACAGCGCATGGCGCTCCTCACGCCCAGCCTGTCGATGGACAGCCTCGCCGACCGCGACCTGGTGATCGAAGCCGTGTTCGAAAACATGGACATCAAGAAAGACATTTTCCGCACGCTCGACGGCATCGTGCGCAAGGGGGCAATTCTTGCCTCCAACACCAGCTACCTGAATGTCGATGAAATGGCCGCCGTCACCTCGCGCCCCGGCGACGTGCTTGGCATGCACTTCTTTTCACCCGCCACTGTGATGAAGCTGCTGGAAGTCGTGCGCGGCGCAAAAACCACGCCCGACGTGCTGAAGACGGCGATGGAAACCGGCGTCCGCGTCGGCAAGGTGCCGGTAGTCTCGGGCGTCTGCCACGGCTTCATCGGCAACCGCATGCTGTCGCGCCGGCAGCAGGCAGCGAACGACCTGCTGCTCGAAGGCGCCATGCCGTGGGAAGTCGACCGCGCCCTCACCGATTTCGGCTTCCCGATGGGTCCGTTCCAGATGTCCGATCTTGCCGGCCTAGACATCGGCTGGTCGAAGGAAAGCTCGAAGGGCGAAACCCTGCGCGACCGTCTGTGCGAACTCGACCGGCGCGGCCAGAAAACATCGGCCGGCTTCTACGATTACGGCCCTGACCGCAGCCGCACCCCGTCGCCGCTGGTCGAGCAGATGATCCGCGATTTCGTCAAGGAAAAGGGCGGCAGCATCCAGCAACACAGCCAGGCGGAAATCCTCGACCGGCTGCTGGCGCCGATGGTCGACGAGGGCCGCAAGATCCTCGCCGAAGGGATCGCCCAGCGCCCCGGCGACATCGACGCCGTCTGGGTCAACGGCTATGGCTGGCCGCGCGCAACCGGCGGCATCATGTACTGGGCCGGCGTGCGCTGATCCGCCGCCGCCAACGGCAAAACGCCCGCCCTGTGGGAACAGGGCGGGCGTTTATCGTTTGAGGCCCTGCTGCGGGCCGGACCAGCCGGTCTCAGCGATAAAAAACGTGCTGGCCGACGGTTGCGATCCGGCGCAGCTTCCAGCCCGGATTCACGCGGGTCGCGTGAAAGTGGGTGGCGTCCGGCACGATTTCCGGCCAGCCATTGGCGATCGCGATCAGTGCAATGGCGCGCGCCGTTTCCCAGTTCACGCTCTGGGCGGGCATGGCAAAGCTGCCTGCCTTCACAAAGCCGAACTGCTTCGGCGCCTTCACCACGGCGCAGATGTCATGGCCAAAGCGGCCATCCTCGACCCGGTTCAGGATCACCTGCGCCACCGCAAGCTGGCCTGCCAGCGGCTCGCCCTTGGATTCATAATAGACCGCGCCAGCCAGGCAGCGCATGTTCTCGTCCATCTGCCCGGAATCGACGTCGCGAAGGTCGGCAACCAGCTCGTTCAGGCTGCCGGCGTCCGGCAGCACCAGACCCAGCGCCGGTTCGGGGATGTCGGCCGCCACGTCCTGCAACGGCTCGTTCGCCAGCAGCGCGTGATGTGCATCGGCTGCGGCATTGGAATGGGTGATGTCTTGTTCGGTTTCGGTCAGAAAACCAAAGTCTGGTTTCGGGGCCTCGCCTGCCGCCAGCAAAAAGACGGCGGCCGCCACAAGGGCGGTGGCCCGGAATGGATTGCGCATTGAAAACTCGTCGCTCGCGGTTCCTGGGGCTGCGAATCCGGGGCTGGAGCCCCGCAAAGGAAGCCGCCAGGGCCGGATCACGCGCGAACCGCGCCTGATAGGCCAGCCGTCCTGCCCGGAACGGCCGGTGCATTGCCGAAGCCGCGATCGGCTTCCGACCGGCCGACCCGTCGTCCCGCAGCGCAGCGCCAGGCTGCGGCAAGGCAGAGGGGTGTCATGGGCCCGTCACTATGCACGGTCGGGCCGTTGGTTCATGCAGGATCAGCGGTCAATGAAAATCGGGCAATCCCGGGACGAACCGTGCAGGGTCAGCGATATCCAGTTCCAGAACCCAAAGATCAGGGTCGAATCGTCGCTGCCGCCCGACCAGCGCCTCCACCTCGGCCTCGCCCTCGGCGGCCATCCGCCAGTCGGGCTTGCCGGATAGGCTCGGAACCTTCTCGAATGCGCGGACTTGCCCACGTTCGCGGGTCACGATCAGCAGCGCCGAACCAAAGGCGCTTCCCTTCGCCAGCACCGTGGCAAAGCCGCCTTCCGCCTGCACCTGCCGCTGGATTGCCGGCACCAGCAGACTGGCGGGCGGCTGCGGCTCAGCCATCGGCATAGCCCGGCAGATCGGCCAGCCGGATGCGCGAACGCATGAAGGTGCCCTGCCCGCGCGCGACTTCTTCGCCGTCGGGATCAACCAGCCGGCTTTCGGCGATCAGCACCCGCCGCTGGCCTGAAACCCAGTGCCCTTCGGCCCGCAGCGGCCCGGCGGTCACCGGCCGCGTCAGCAGCAGGTTGAACTGGGTCGTCAGCACGAAATGTTCGGAAACCATGGAGTTGGCGGCGTAAAATGCCGCATCATCCAGCATCTTGAAATAGATGGTGCCGTGCGCCGCACCCGCTGCATGGAACATCTGCGGCGTTACCTGAAAGCGGATTTCGGTGCGCCCGGCCTCAGGGAAGGCCAGGGTCGAGGGGAAGGTCGCGTTGATCGCCGCCCGCGCATACAGCCGTTCCAGCCCGCGCAGATGCGCGTCAGGCACCGGCGGCATCAGGCCGCCCGCCTTTCCTCTCCGGTCAGCAGCGCCCACAGGGCACCGCCGTCGGTTGCGCCACGCAGCTTGTCCATGAAGGCCCGGTCGCGCAGCGTCCGGCTGACCAGTGCCAGCGCCTTCAGATGATCGGCGCCCGCATCTTCCGGGCCGACCAGCGCCACCACGATATCGACGGGCGCACCATCTACCGCCTGCCACTCGACAGGGTTCTGCAATCGCATCACCGCAGCGTGGATTGCCGTCGTTCCCGGCAGGCGGCCATGCGGAATGGCGGTCGCGCCGCCAAAGCCCGTGGTGCCAAGCTTCTCCCGCGCTGCAAGGGCGGCAGTCACCATGGCAGCGGGCATACCCGTCGCCACGGAAAGCCTTTCGCCCAGTTTCTCGAATACCTGTTTCTGGGTGCCAAGCCCGGTTTCAAAGGAAACACAGGCCGGTCCCAGCATGTCACGCAGCTTCACATCGTCACCGTTTTTTCCTTGTACCCGGCACGCAGCGGCACGCCACGCACCGGGCCACAGGGTCGACCCTTCTATTTCAACGCCCATACTAACGCCGGAAAGGTCGGCTGGCTCAGCCCCGAGGCTCCACCCAGCCGATATTTCCATCCTCCCGACGATAGACCATGTTCAATGCGCCCGTCCTTGAATTCTTGAAAAGCAGCGCCGTAGTGTTGCGCAGGTCCAGCATCATCACCGCGTCCGACACGCTGGCGTCGGGAATGTCCACCTTGGTTTCGGCGATGGTCAGCGGCGCGTCGGGTGCTTCGTCCTCGGCCACCACCGATTCGAAAATGCGGTACTCGGCGTTGTAGGGAACTTCCGCCAGCGGCATCTCGGCCAGCGGAGTCTGGCCAGACTTGTCTTTCAGGCGGCGCATATAGCGGCGCAACTGCTTCTCGATCCGGTCGGCGGCGCCATCAAAGGCAACCTGCGCGATCTGCGCCCGGTTCGACCCTTTCAGCACCAGCCCCTGCATCACATGCATAACGATATCGCACTGGAAACTGTCATAGGGCGCCGGCCCCAGAGTAACTGTCGCACCGATGACACGCTTGAAATAGGTGCCGGCAATCGCATGCAAACGCTCCTCCACATGAACCCGGAAGGCCTGCCCCGTGTCTTTCTGATGGCCTGAAACCCGGATCTCCATGGCTAGTCTCCTTCCTCATAATGCCCTCAGACGACACGTCGCCAGAGCGGCTCCTTCATCTGGTTCAGAAACGCTTCGTGCGCGGCAAGATCTTCCGCCGGCACCTCGAACTGCCTGACCGGCCAGTCGATCGTCGCCGCCTGCTGCTGAACGGCGGCTGACACGGTAAGGTCAAAGCCGATCTGCCGCCCTCCGGTCAGCTCGATATAGACATCGGCCAGCAGTTCGGCGTCGATCAGCGCGCCGTGCAGCACCCGCGCCGAACGGTCGATGCCGAATCGCTGGCACAACGCATCCAGCGTGTGCTTGCCGCCGGGGAACCGCTTGCGCGCCAGTTCCAGCGTATCCACCACCCGCAGCATATCCAGCGGCTCTGCCCCGGCCAGTTCCAGTTCGAAATTCAGGAACCGCATGTCGAAGCGGGCATTGTGCGCGATCAGCGTCGCGTCGGCCAGAAACGCGCGCAGTTCCGCCACTTTTTCGCGGAACGGGGGCTTGTCGCGCAGGAACTCGTCGGTCAGGCCGTGCACCGCTTCGGCTTCGGCCGGCATGGCGCGGCCCGGATTCACGTAAAAGTGCAGCGACCGGCCGGTCGGAACCCGCGCCACCAGCTCGACACCGGCAAATTCGACCAGCCTGTGCCCGCCTGCCGGATCGAGGCCCGTTGTCTCGGTATCGAACACGATCTCGCGCATTTCCCGTCCCTTATCCGCCGCTTTCGGGGCATCGGCAAGGGGGTCTCATCCCGCTTTCGCCCAATCCAGCCCGGCATCGGCGTCGGCTGCTGCAAAGCACTTCATCTGCATGTGCGGCGTCAACAGGTCGAACAAGCCAACCATGCCCTTGATCAGCGGATTGTCGCTGACGATCACCACCCGGTCGAAGCGGGTCAGCCAGCCCAGATGCGCCAGCCGCTGCTTCAGGCCTTCCAGCCCTGCTTCAAGACCGATGTGCGACCAGCCGGTCGCATCGACATAATAGCTGATGCGCGCATGGCGCTCCAGCGCATCGCCGACTTCGGCATATAACTGGTTGATCTCGTCCGCCGTCAGGCTCTCGCCAAGCCTCAGCGCCACCAGAGGGCCGGACGTCTCGATCCGTTGGTACATCGTCACTCTCCTCGTGGTGCAGGTAATGCGTGGCAGACGGGGTTCAAGTCGGCTTGCGGCCGGGCCTCGGCGGCATTAGGCATTGTCAATGCGCATCCTTCTTTCCGCCCTCCTCCTCGCCTCTGCGACCGGCGTTTTCGCCGCTCCGGCAGCCACCGAAACACCCGAAGTCCGCGCCCAGCGGGTGCTGGGCGAAGCACCGCTGACCGACGGCCACAACGACTGGCCGTTCGCGCTGCGCATGGCCTATGGGGTGGATGGCGCGAAAACCGCCGACCTCGACCGCCCGGTCAGCGTCACCCGGCCCGACGGCACGGTGATGACGGGGCACACCTCGATTCCGCTGCTGCGGCAGGGCCGCGTCGGCATCCAGCTCTGGTCGGTCTACGTCCCGGCCGGGCTGCCGCCCGCCGCCGCCGTCAAGATGACGTTCGAACAGATCGCCATCGCCCGCAGCCTGCCCGTCCGCCGGCCCGACGCGTTCACCTTCGTGACCACTGCCGCAGAAGCCGAAAAAGCCTGGAAATCCGGCAGGATCGCCAGCTTCGTCGCCATGGAAGGCGCGCACCAGGTCGCCGACGACATCGCCACCCTGCGCCGCGCCTATACCGAAGGCGCGCGCTCGATGACGCTGGCGCACAGCCAGCCGACCGAACTGTTCGACAGCGCAACAGCACCGCCGCGCCACAACGGCATCGCCCCGGCGGCCCCGGCCATGATCGCCGAGATGAACCGGCTGGGCATGCTGGTCGATCTTTCCCACGTCTCGCCGGCGGTCATGAACGCCGTGCTCGACATCACGAAAGCGCCGGTCATTTTCTCGCATTCCAGCGCCCGCGCACTCACCAACCACCCGCGCGACGTGCCGGACGATGTGCTGAAGCGCATGGCGAAAAACGGCGGCATCGTCATGGCGACGTTTGTTCCCGCCTTCGTCGACCAGGCCCGCTATGACTGGCAGAACAAGCGCGACGCCGCACAGAAACAGGCAGGCACCGGCGCCGAAGCCGAAGCCCGCATGAAAGCATGGGACAGCGCCAACCCGCGCCCGGTCACCACGCTTGCCATGGTCGCCGACCACATCGACCATATCGCCAGGGTGGCGGGCCACGATCATGTCGGCATCGGCGGCGATTTCGATGGCGTCCCCGACCTGCCGGTCGGCCTTGAGAATGTGTCGAAATATCCCGCTCTCTTCGCCGAACTCGCCCGGCGCGGCTGGTCCGATCAGAATCTGCGCAAACTCGCCGGAGAAAATTTCCTCCGCGTCCTCAAGGCGAACGAAGCAGTGGCGAAACGGCTTTCTGCGGCAAGGAAATAGGCGCAACCGATCGGGCACCCGCCCAAATCGGCTTTGAAACAACCCAGGGGGAAGCCCGATGTCCGAACGCATTCATGTTGAAATCCGGGGCGGCGTCGCCGACGTTCGCCTGGTCCGCGCCGACAAGATGAACGCGCTCGACACCGATATGTTCGACGCCCTCATTGAAACCGGCGAACGGCTGAAAGCGGAAAAATCCGTGCGCGCAGTGGTGCTGTCGGGCGAAGGGCGGGCGTTCTGCGCCGGTCTCGACACCTCGAACTTCGCCGGCATGGCGGGCGGGTCCCGCAGCGCCAGCAACCTCGTCGATACGCCGCGCACAGCGGGCGGCGCCAATCGTCCGCAACATGCAGTGATGGTCTGGCGCGAGATTCCGGTGCCGGTCATCGCTGCCGTACACGGCGTCGCGTTCGGCGGCGGCTTCCAGCTCGCGCTCGCGGCGGATCTGCGCTTCGTCACACCAGACGCCCGCCTCTCGGTCATGGAAATCCGCTGGGGCCTCGTCCCCGACATGGCGGGCATCCTGCTGCTTCGCCCGCTCGTCCGCGACGACGTCATGCGCGACCTCACCTACACCGGCCGCATCTTCACCGGAGACGAGGCGCTGTCGCTTGGCATCGCCACCCGCACCACGGCCGACCCGCGCGCCGAAGCTCTGGCCTATGCAACTGAAATAGCTGGCAAAAGCCCGGATGCCATTCGCGCCGCAAAGCGGCTGCTCAACCTTCCGGCGAATGCAACCGCACACGAAGTGCTGCTGGCCGAATCGGTCGAGCAAACCGCCGTCATGGGCAAGCCGAATCAGGTCGAAGCTGTGCTCGCCAATCTGGAAAAGCGCGCCCCCGCCTTCCACGACTGAGGCGCGCGGCTTCAGCGCTGCAAGCGGCCGATGATCGTATCCAGTTGATCGAGGTCGGAATATTTCACCGTCACGGTGCCGCTGTTGCCGCGCGCCTTGATCGCCACCTGCAACCCCAGCGTTTCGCTGATCTGCGATTCCAGCATCTCCAGATCATTGTCGCGGCGGGGCAGCATGCGTGGTTCGGCGCCGGTTTTCGCTGCATGGCTCTTGCGCGCGGCTTCCTCGGCCTGGCGCACGGTCAGGCCGCGCTCGGTGATGGCCCTCGCCAGCGCCGCCGGATCCTTCGCCTGCAACACCGCCTTGGCATGTCCGACCGACAGCAGACCGTCGCGCAGCATGGCGCGCGCTTCTTCGGGCAGGTCGATCAGCCGCAGCAGGTTGGCAACATGGCTGCGGGCCTTGCCGGTGACCGCCGCAACCATTTCCTGCGTGTGCCCGAAATCCTGCACAAGCCTCTGATAACCAAGCGCTTCTTCCAGCGGATTCAGGTCTGCCCGCTGCACGTTTTCAATGATCGCCGCTTCGAAGCCATCGGAATCGGTGAATGCGCGAATAACCACCGGAATCTCGTGCAGGCCGGCCAACTGGCTGGCACGCCAGCGCCGTTCCCCGGCAACGATTTCATAGCGGTCGCCGGGCGCCGGGCGCACCAGAATCGGCTGCAACACACCTTTGATGCGGATGCTGTCGGCCAGTTCGTTCAGCTCGACACTGTCGAACTGCGTGCGCGGCTGTCGCGGGTTGGGATCGATGCTGGCAAGGGCAAGGCTGGTCTGGCCCGACGATGCCGCCGCTACGGGCGCCGGTCCCGGCCCCATTTCCTCCATCAGCGCGCTCAGCCCGCGCCCCAGTCCGACTTTCCTTGCAGCCATAACCCTCTCACCCTCGTCTTTCAGTCCACAAGTCAGGCCGCGCGGGCCGACGTTCCAAGCATTTCCCGCGCCAGCGCCATATAGGCTTCCGAACCTGGGCAGCGCAGATCATACAGCAGCGCCGGAATGCCGTGGCTCGGCGCTTCCGACAGCCGGACGTTGCGCGGAATGACCGTTTCAAAAACCCGCGTGCCAAGTGCCGCACGCACATCCGACGCCACCAGTTCCGACAGGCGATTGCGGCGGTCGAACATGGTCAGCACCACACCGTCGATATCCAGTTTCGGGTTCTGGCGGGCGCGAACCTGCTCGACCGTCTTCAGAAGCTGTGACAGCCCTTCCATTGCATAGAATTCGGTTTGCAGTGGGATCAGCACGCCGTCCGCCGCAACCAGTGCATTCAGCGTCAGCAGGCTGAGCGATGGCGGACAATCGATGAACACATAGTCCACCGCGCCGATCGCCGCGATTGCCTGCTTCAGCCGTCCGGCAGCATTCTGTTCGCCAACCAGTTCCACTTCGGCGCCCGCCAGCCCTTCAGCCGCTGGCACGATCGACAGGCCCGGCACCAGCGTTTCCTTGGCAGCAGAGGCCGCCAGCGCCGGCTGAAACAGGATTTCATAGCTAGAGGGCGAGCGCTGGTCGCGCGCGATTCCGAACCCGGTGGACGCGTTGCCCTGCGGGTCGAAATCGATGATCACCACCCGCTTGCCGCACGCGGCAATGGCAGTGGCAAGGTTCACCGTCGTCGTGGTCTTGCCCACCCCGCCCTTCTGGTTGGCAACGGCAATCGTTCGCATCACAGCCTCTTCACATCACTGAGCAACAAAATGCGGGCATCCGGGTCGGTCATGCTGTCCGCCGTCTTCAGTTCGAACCGGAACTTCTTGCGAGCTTCGGCCACCTCTTCGTCCCAGCGGCGGCCCTTGGGAAAGACCTGAAGCCCGCCGGGGCGAACGTGGCGTAACGCCCAATCCATCAACTGCACCAGCGGCGCCGCCGCCCGTGCCGTCGCCACCTGGGCGCCCATCGTCGGCAGCGCCTCGATCCGCCCGCAGATCACCGTAACGCGGTCCGCCAGGCCAAGCTCGTCGCGGACGGCTTCCAGAAATCGGGCCTTCTTGGAGATCGAGTCCACCAGCGTCATGCGGCCCCAGCCCATCGTGGCCAGCACCATACCAGGAAATCCGCCACCAGAGCCGATATCCAGCCAATGCCGGTCAGCCGGAACCAGCCGGACAAGCTGCGCCGAATCGGCAAAATGCCGGCCCCAGATGTCGGCCAACGTGGCCGGGCCAACCAGATTCATCCACCCCTGCCATTCCACCAGCAGCTCGGCATAGCGCCCGAGCTGCTGCATTGTTCCACATGGAACATCGAATGTGGCCTGAAACTGCTCGGGGGTCATATGTTCCACGTGGAACAATCGGCGCGCTTATGGAAGGGGCCGCCGCCATTGATCCACAGCTTTCGTGCCGATCAGGCCGCTTTCAGCGACGATTTGCGCAGCCACGCCAGCAACGCCGCCAGCGCCGCCGGGGTTACACCGCGCACGCGTCCTGCCTGCCCCAGCGTTTCCGGCGATGCAGCATGCAGCCGCTCGGCCATTTCGTTCGACAGGCCGGGAATGTCGCGGAAGATTGTTCCACGTGGAACAGGCAGAGCTTCGTCCTGCCGCAGCCGGATGACTTCTGCCTCCTGCCGTTCCAGATAAACTGCATAGACGGCGTCGGTCATCACCGTTTCCGCCACTTCAGACGGCACCTGAAGATCCGGCGCGACGCGCTGCACCGCTGCCCAGTCGACACCGGGGAACCGCGCCCAATCCCACAGGGTGCGCGCCAGACCATCGCCGCCACCCGCTTCGGGCATGGCGGATGCGGCAACCCTGCGTGCCTTCAGTTTGTCGGTAAGTTCATTAACCGCACGCTGCCGTTGCAGGAAATGCGCGGCCCGTTCGGCGCCGACGCACCCCAGCGCCACTCCCTGCCCTGTCAGCCGCAGATCAGCGTTGTCTGCCCGAAGCCGCAGCCGATATTCGGCGCGCGAAGTGAACATGCGATATGGTTCGGATACGCCGTGCGTCACCAGATCGTCGATCATCACGCCGATGTAACTGGTAACCCGATCTGGCGCCCAATCCGCGCCTGCTGCGTTCAGGCCCGCCACCAGCCCTTGCGCGGCCGCCTCTTCATAGCCCGTGGTGCCGTTGATCTGGCCCGCCAGATACAGCCCCGGCAACGCCGGCAATTGCAATCTGCTGTCCAGTGCGCGCGGGTCGATGTGGTCATACTCGACTGCATAGCCCGGCTGGTCGATACGCGCCGCTTCCAGACCGGGGATCGAGCGGACGACCAGTTGTTGCACTTCTTCGGGAAGGCTCGTCGATATCCCGTTCGGATAGATCAGATAGTCGTCCAGTCCTTCCGGTTCCAGAAAGATCTGGTGGCCGTCGCGGTCGCCGAAGCGCATCACCTTGTCTTCGATCGATGGGCAGTAGCGCGGACCCACCCCCTCGATCCGGCCGGCATACATTGGCGACCGGCCGATGTTGTCGCGGATGATGGCGTGGGTTGCGGCGGTCGTCCTGGTGATCAGGCAATCGACCTGCGGCGTATCGGTGCCGGTGGTCAGCGCGGAAAAATAGCTTGGC
>NZ_DBNHFX010000053.1:0-1797 GCF_057137845.1 Sandaracinobacteroides sp.
CGCGGCGCACATCATCGGGGATCAGCGACCGGCCGGTGTAGGTGACATAGATCAGCGCGCCGTCATCGGTTTTCAGGACGGCGCGGGCGTCGAAGGTGCCGACCGACGCATCCTCACCAAGGCGTCCTGCGCGCGACCAGTTCCCGCCGCCCGGCAACACCACTCCGTTCAGCCCCGGTCCCTCGAACCGGCCGCCGGTGATATAGCCCATGCGCTGTTCGCCGAACGGCGATACGCCGATGGCAAACACGCCGCCCGCCACCTCAAAGTCGATGGTGCATATCCATTTGCCGATCGCGGGTGCCCTTGCTGGTGCATTCGCCAATGTGGTCGTCCTCCCTTTTGCCGATGGCCGGCCAATGCCGGCGCTTGCATTCTCTACTGAGCATTCTAATCAATTTTCCACTGTCATTTCGACACGGAGAAGCCGAATGTCCCGTCTGCGTGGCCTGCCGCTGCTGCCTACCACCATCGTCGGAAGCTATCCGCAACCGGATTGGCTGATCGATCGCGAGCGGCTGAAGGCCAGCCTGCCGCCGCGTGTGCGCGCAGCCGAACTGTGGAGGATCCAGGAACCCTGGCTGGCCGACGCGCAGGAAGCGGCAACGCTGATGGCTATCCGCGATCAGGAACTGCTGGGGATCGACATCGTCGGCGACGGCGAAATGCGCCGCGAAAGCTATTCGAACCGGCTGGCGACCGCGCTTTCCGGCATCGACCGCGAACGCCACGGCACCGCGATCGACCGCACCGGCAAGGCGAACCCGGTGCCGCTGGTTTCCGGCCCCATCCGGCGCATCGCCCCGATCGAGGCGCAGGACGCGGCGTTCCTGCGTACCCACGCCAACGGCCCGGTGAAGCTGACGCTGCCCGGCCCCTTCACCATGACGCAACAAGCGGAAAACGGCTATTACGGCAGCCAGCAGGAACTGGCGATGGCCTATGCCGACGCCGTGAACGCCGAAATCCGCGACCTGTTCGCCGCCGGTGTCGATGTGGTGCAACTCGATGAACCATATCTTCAGGCGCGCGCCGGCGAGGCCCGCGCGTTCGCGATCGAGGCGATCAACCGGGCGCTCGACGGTGTTGAAGGCACAACCGCGCTGCACATCTGCTTTGGCTATGCACTGGTGCATCACGGCGCCGGCACCACCAAGCCCAAGGCCTATGACTTCCTGGGCGAACTGAACGAATCGAAGGTCGACGTGATTTCGATCGAGGCGGCGCAACCCCGCCTCGACCCGGCCATTCTGGCGGAACTGCCGAACAAGATCATCATGTACGGCGTGCTCGATCTTGCTGACCCGCAGGTGGAAACGCCGGCAACCGTTGCCGCGCGCATCCGCGAAGCGCTGCACTACACTGCGCCGGAAAGGCTGTGGATCGCGCCCGACTGCGGCATGAAATACCATTCAAGGGAAGCAGCCCAGGCAAAGCTTCGCGCCATGGTCGAAGGCACTGAAATCGTACGCCGAGAACTGGGGGCCTGAAGAATACCGGAAGCCCGATGAAAAAAAGGGGGCAGTGCATCGCAGCACCGCCCCCTTTCCATTTCCGTCGAAGCCAAAGCTTATTTGGTGGCCAACACCCAGGCTACCAGCGTCTTGGTGTCGGCGTCCGAGACGGCGGCATTCGGCGGCATCGGCACCTTGCCCCAGACCCCGGTTCCACCCTTCTTCACCTTCACGGCCAGTTGCGCGGGCGCGGCTGCCTGGCCCTTGTACTTGGCTGCGATGTCCTTGAACGACGGACCGATCATCTTCTTGTCGACCGCGTGGCACGACATGCACCTGTTCT
>NZ_DBNHFX010000054.1:0-2306 GCF_057137845.1 Sandaracinobacteroides sp.
GGGCAAGGATCGGCAGCAGCGTCGTCGATCGCGCGGCCGGAACGAGGATCTGCGCCGGGTTCGCCCCGCCCCGGCTTTCGGCTAGCCCCGCCGCCTGTAGTGCAGCGACGATGTCATTGCCGGAAAGCGCCGCCGGCTTCCCCGCCGCGCGGATGATTGCAGCGTCGCTGCGCGCATCGGCAAAGCGCGCCATCGCTGCCTGCAACATTGACTGGCCGCGAACGACCCCTGTCCGCCTGTTGCCGAGCTTCAGCGCAAGGCCGCTGCCTTCGGCATCGAACGGCCCGGCCATCAACGCGCCCGCCAGCCGGTTCACGGAATCAGCGGGACCACCCAGTGCAAGCTGCAACGCGCCATCATTGCCCAGTTCGGCCTGCGTCAGGCGGGCGCCGGGAATGGCCCCGGTCTGTGCCGCGACAAAACTGAGGCGCGAACCAAGCGCTGCCCCTTCGGCGGCATGGCGCGCCTTTGCCAGCGCGGCTGCACCTTCCACTGCATCGGCGGGTGCTGCGCCCAGCGTTTTTTGTGTCAGTTGCACGACGGCGTCGTCGTAGCTGGCGGTGGTCGCCTTGTCGCGCGCGCGTTCCAGAAAGGCGGGCGCGGGCAGTGCCAGCAGCAGCAGCACGCCAAGCACCATGAACGCGCGGCTGAACGACTGTTCCTTCCACCATTCGCGGCGCGGCGCGAACGCGCCCTGCATCAGGTCCAGCGGCAGCACGGCGGGTGCGACGGGCGCAAATTCCGCCGCCGGCGCGTGCCCTGCCGCGCCGATCGCTGCCTGCGCCAACCGGCTATCGACGAGACCGGCGATTTCGGCGTTGCGGAACAGCAGCATGTCGCCCAACCGTGCCGTCGTCGGCTGGTCGTCGTGCGCATCCAGCAGCAAGGCGGCAGGCACCAGGTGCGCGGGTTTTGCGCCGTGGATGCGGAAATGTTCGACGTGACCTGCCATCAGCCCCCGGTCGATGATCGCCACCCACGATGCGCCATCGTCGTCCGGGTGGCCGGTAGCGACATGCAGTTCCTCGATCGGTTGCGCAGCAAGATCGGTTGCGCGCATCCGCGCGTCCTCCAGCCTGTCGGCGTCGTTGTCGCCGGCAAGGTGCAGCCGGTGCAGCGCGATGTCGTCGCCCGGCAGCACGCCGACAATCGGGGTATCGGCGCCGCCGGAATCCTCCAGCGTGCGCAGGCCGTCGGCGGTTTGCAGCAGCAGCTTCATGGCTGTTCCCTTATCGCGATCCAGGTGCTTGCGGCTACCCTTGCCGGGTCGGTCCGCGTGTCGAGCAGAAGCTTGCGTTCGGCGCTGGCCGCGCCGGCATTGGCGACGATCGATACATCGAGCCAGCGGCTTCTGGTGCCGAGCGTCTGCGCCGCAGCCGTTCCGGGCACACCCGAGGCCGACGCCTGCTGCCAGAATTCACCGGCCGTGCCCCAGCCGCCGGCGGGCCGCGCCGCCAGCGCCCGCCGGGCCTCGTCGGCGCCCAGCCCCATTGCAGCCAGGATCGGCGCCTGCGCCGGGGAAAGGCTATTGATGTTGATGGCTGCGGCCTCGTGGTTGGGCAGCGCGCACAGCAACGCGCCTGCCGCCTGCCAATGGGCAGCGGTCACGCCCGGAACCGTTACCCATTCGCTGGCGTCGGCCCACAGCATGCCCGTCTGCCGCAGGCGCGCGGCGGTTGCTTGTGCCAGCGCGTCGGCTTCTGTTGCGGGGATGCCCGCCGCCGCCAGCAGCCGCGCGAAATCGGCTGGGCCTGCCTGTGTCTGCTGCCCGGACGATGTGGCGCCCAGTGCCGACGCCGACTGCCGGCCAAGGCTGTTGAGGTTGAAACAATTGCCGCCGTCGCTGAACCGCAGTTCGGCAACGCCTCCATCCGTGGTGATGGCGATGGGGTGTGTCAGCGCATCGGGTTGCCGTCTGGCCCTTGCCTTCAGTTGCCCGGCAAGTTCGCGTGCAGCCGAGGTGGCGGAAAGCGCAAGCGCGTTCGCGGCCGATCGCGCATCCGATCCGGAAATACGGTCTGTCGCAAGCCTGAGCCGGGCAAGGCCGAGGTTGGCAAACCCCGCCAGCAGAACCACCATCGCCAGCACGGCCAGCAAGGCCGCGCCACGTTCGTTCCCCGGCAGATAGCGGCGGGCCTTCATGCAGCCACCAGGAACTTCATGAGGATGGGCGATCCGTCTTGCGGCACCAGCGTGATTTCGATGGCGCGCGGCAAGTCTTCGGGGCGGGCGGGGCGCCATGTGTCGTGCCAGCCGCGATCATCGGCGACGCGCAGGTGAATGGCGCGGATGCCCGCCACCATTTC
>NZ_DBNHFX010000055.1:0-3844 GCF_057137845.1 Sandaracinobacteroides sp.
GGCTGCCTGTCAGTCGCGCAAATGTGCACCTTCAGTGTCGAGGCCGACCGCCTGCAGGTTCGCAAGGCGCGCATAGAGGCCGTTTCTGGCGACCAGTTCCGCGTGGGTGCCAATCTCGACGATCGCCCCCTCGTCCATCACCACGATACGATCGGCATGCTTCACCGTGGCCAGACGGTGCGCGATCACAAGGCTGGTGCGGCCCTCCATCAACCGTTCCAGCGCTTCCTGCACCGCCGCCTCGGATTCGGCGTCGAGCGCGCTGGTCGCTTCGTCCAACAGCAGGATCGGCGCATCCTTCAGCAACGCGCGGGCAATGGCGATCCGCTGTCGCTGCCCGCCGGAGAGCTGGGCGCCCCCCTCCCCCATCTCGGTGTCGAGGCCCTGCGGCAGGGCGCGCAGAAAATCGGCGGCGTTAGCGGCCTTTGCGGCTGCCCACACTTCATCTTCGGTCGCGTCCGGACGGCCATATAGAATGTTCGCACGCGCCGTACCCATGAACACCACGGCCTCTTGCGGCACCACGGCGATCCGCGCGCGGATGTCCGCCGGGTCGGCCTGACGCAGATCCACGTCGTCCATGCGCAACCCGCCCGACGAAGGATCATAAAAACGCTGGACAAGCTGAAACAGCGTCGATTTGCCGGCCCCCGAAGGCCCGACGATGGCAACACGCTCGCCAGGCCGCACATCAAGCTCGAACCCCCTGACCGCTGGCAGATCCGGCCGGCTTGGATATCGGAACGCCACAGCGTCGAAGCTCAGGCGCCCGACCGGCGGAACGGGCAGCGCAACCGGCGTCGCCGGGCGGAAGATCGTCGGCTGCTCGGCCAGCAGCTCGCGCATGCGCGCAGATGCGCCAGCCGCACGCATGAAATCGCCATACACCTCGGTCAGGGCGCCGAATGCGCCCGCCACCAGCGCCGCCGCCAGCACGAACGCGGTGATCGTGCCGCCGGTCATGTGTCCGGCGATCACGTCGTTCGCACCTTCCCACAGCACCAGCGTGATCGCCCCGAACACCAGCGTGATCACGATCGCCGTCATTCCGGCACGAACGGCGATCCGCTGCTTGGCGGTTGCAAATGCGTTCTCGGCGGTCTCGGCAAAACGTTGCGTTTCGCGGCCTTCCGCCCCGAACGACTGCACCACCTTCACCGCGCGCAGCATCTCGGAAATAAGCGACCCGACATCAGCGACCCGGTCTAGGCTTTTCTGCGAGAGTTTTCGCACCTGCCGACCCATCAGGATGATCGGCACCACCACCACCGGGATCACCACCAGCATCAGGCCGGTCAGCTTTGGCGACAGGCCCAGCAGGTAGATTGTGCCGCCGATGCCCATGAACAGGTTGCGCAAGGCGATCGAGGCCGAGGTCGCGACCACCTGCTCGATGACGGCGGTGTCGGTCGTCATCCGCGACGCGATCTCGGATGGGCGGTTCATTTCGAAAAACCCCGGATCCAGCCGGATAAGGTGCGCCTGCACGTCCTTGCGAAGGTCGGTCACCACCCGCTCGCCCAGCCAGCTTACGAAGTAGAAGCGAATGGCCGTCGCCATGCCCAGCACCAGCACGATCGCCAGCAGGATCAGGAAGTAATGCGAGATTTCCGCCTGCGCGCCCGCACCGAACCCCTTGTCGACGACAAGCTTGAAGCCCTGCGGGATGGCAAGTGTCGCTGCCGCTGCAACCACCAGTGCTGCAAGCGCCGCCGCCAGGTGGCCGGGATAGTTGCGCGCATAGCCCCACAGCAAACCAAGGCTCGACAGCTTGCGCGACGGCGGCGCCTCGGCGGACTTTCCTTGCGTATCGGTCGTTTGCGTGGGTGCGGCGGGCGATTGGGGGGTCTGGTCAGCGTTCACCCGCCCCACATAGGGGCTAGCCTCTCCTTGCTCAATCTTTCTTGCCAATGCCGCACGTGCATGGGAACGTTGCACGCAACGACGATGCCCGGCGGAAGGAAGAACGCATGGGAGCAACGGAACTCATCGCACTTGCGGCCAGTTTCAGCCTGCTGGCCGGCTGGAGGCTTTACGCAACGGTGCTGGTTGCCGGGCTTGCAATGCATTTCGATCTGATCGGGCTGCCGCAACATCTGCAATCGCTCGACGTGCTGGCGAACCCCTGGGTGATGGGGGCGGCGCTGCTTGGCGCTGTGGCCGAATTTCTGGCCGACAAGGTGGCGTGGGTCGACAGCCTGTGGGACGGCGTCCACACGATCGTGCGGCCTCTCGGCGGCGCATTGCTGGCGCTTGCCATCATCGATCCCAGCCAGCCGGTCTGGCAACTGGTCACACTGCTGCTGGGCGGCGGATCGGCGCTGTTAACGCACGGCGCCAAGGCCTCGGCGCGGGCCGCCGTGAACACCAGCCCGGAACCCGTTTCCAACATCGCGGTTTCCGGCACCGAGGATATCTTCACCACGGCAACGCTGCTGGTCGCGCTGGTCAATCCGTGGGTTGCGCTGGTGCTGGTGTTGCTGCTGCTTGCGGCAACGGTTGCGGTGTTCCTGGCGTTCCGGCGCTTCGTGCGCGACGTCGGCAGCATGCTCCGGCCCGACTCCGCCGATCCGCCTGCATGACCATTCGCCCCGAAACGGCGGCCGCCGCTTTCAAAGGTTGCGGAACTCCTCGCGCCGTGGCCCGAGATAACCGAACAGATAGGCGGCAACCTTGCGCATCTAGATTTCCTCCGAGCCTTCGGTGATCCGATAGCGCCGATGGTGCCTATAGATGTGCTCGAACGGCTTGTGCCGCGAATAGCCGATGCCGCCATGCACCTGAATCGCGCGGTCGGCCGCCTGCCCGACCAGCCGGTTCGCCCAGTAGTTGCACATCGAAATCTTGTCCGACAGGCGGTGTTCGATTTCCTCGTGCGGCAACTGGTCCATCTCCCATGCGGTGCGATAGATCAGCAGGCGCAGCATCTCGCACTGGGTTGCCAGCTCGACCAGCGGGAACTGGATCGCCTGATTTTTCGCCAGCGCCTCGCCGAAGGGCTTGCGTTGCCGGGCATAGCGAACGCTCTCCTCGACACAGAAGCTGGCCGCCCCCAGCGACGACGCCGCCTGCCGGATGCGGTTCTGGTGGACAAAGCTTTGCGCCAGCGCCAGCCCGCCCTCGGGCGGGCCAAGCAGCGCTGAATCCGGCACCCAGGCATCCGTGAAGCTGACGCGCGGGTGATCCGTCGGCATGTTGAAGGTCCAGAGATACTCCTCGACCTTCAATCCCGGCGTGTCGGTCGGCACCAGCAGGCAGGAAATGCCGCGCGCCGCGCCGTCCTCGCCGGATGTCCGGCAGAAGGTGGCGCAATGGGTGGCGACGTGCATCCCCGTGGTCCACATCTTCTCGCCGTTGATGCGCCAGCCCGGCACACCGTCGCGGGTTTCGCGCACGGCGCGGGTTTCCATGTGGGTGGCATCGGAACCATGATCCGGCTCGGTCAGGCCGAACGCGACGATCCGCTTGCGCTCGAACCCGCCGACGATGAATTCCGCCTTCTGCGCCTCGGTGCCGAAGGTTTCGAACATCGCCACAAACGGGAAATTGCCGACGATCGAATGTTCGTTCTGAAGATCATTGTGGAGGCCAAGCCCCTTGGCTGCGAAATGGTCGCGGATCACCGCCATCCACAGGTTCGAACCATCCTTGCCGCCATATTTCTTCGGCGCCGAAAACCGCCAATGGCCGGCCCGATCGGCCCGCAACGCCGCTTCCCGCAGCAGTTCTTCCCAGTCGTGGCGCGGCAGGCCGCCATTGTCGAAATCGGTGCGCGCCCATTCGCGCCGGTGGTCGAAGAAGCGGATATTGTCGTCCGTCTGCTCGAGCGGCCGGATCTCGGCTT
>NZ_DBNHFX010000056.1:0-2859 GCF_057137845.1 Sandaracinobacteroides sp.
GCATTGGCCATCGCCGGTGCATCGTTCACGCCATCGCCAACCATTGCGACGTCGCCATCCTGCCTCAGGCGCCGGATCGCCGACACCTTGTCTTCGGGCATCAGGTCGCCCCAGGCTTCATCAAGGCCGACTTCGGCAGCCACAGTTTCGGCAACACGCTGATGGTCGCCGGAAATCATGATCATCCGGCTGATGCCCAGCCCACGCAGCCTGCCTATCGCGGCGCGTGCTTCCCCGCGCGGGGTGTCCATCAGTCCGATTGCGCCAAGGTCACGGTCGCCGTGGCGAACGGCCATCGTGGTATGGCCGCTCTCGCGCATTTCCTCGATCGAGGCGCGCACGGCGGGTGAAAGCGCGGCGATGCCATCATTGCCGAACATCTCGGCCTTGCCGATCAGCACGACCCTGTCGGCAACGGTCGCCGACAGACCAAGGCCGGTATGGGCACGCAGATCGGCCGCCGGTGGAACGGGCGCGCCTTCCAGATGCGTGCGCCCGTCGCGGACGATTGCACGTGCAAGCGGATGGTCGCTCAACGCCTCGACCGCTACCGCCACCGTCATCAGTTCGCCGGGTGTCACGCCTTCTGCCGGAGCGATCCGGCGGATGCCCGGCTCGCCTGCCGTCAGCGTCCCCGTCTTGTCGAACGCGATCGCCGCAAGCGCGCCCAGCACCTCAAGCGGTGCCCCGCCCTTGATCAGCACGCCAGATCGGGCCGCCCGCGCCACGCCCGAGAGGACAGCGCTTGGCGTCGCGATGGCGAGCGCGCACGGGCTGGCGGCTACCAGCACCGCCATCGAGCGATAAAAGCTGGCGCTGAACGGCTCGTCGATCACCAGAAATGCAAACAGCAGCAATGTCGCCAAACCCAGCACCAGCGGCACGAACAGGCGCTCGAACCGGTCGGTGAAACGCTGCGTCGGCGATCGGCGCGTTTCCGCTTCAGAGACCATCCTGACCACCCGCGCAATCGTCGTCTCGCCTGCACGGCGCGACACTTCGATTTCCAGCGCGCCTGCCCCGTTGATGGTGCCGGCATACACGCGCGAAGCCGCAGCAACCTGTTCGGGGCGCGCCCTTGCGTCTGCCACATCGGTAACGGCCACCTTATCGACAGGTACGCTTTCGCCCGTCACCGGCGCCTGATCGATGCTGGAATTGCCGGAAACCACGAAGCCGTCAGCGGCCAGCCTCTCGTGCGGCCTGACGACCACCAGATCACCGGGCGCCAGTTCGCTAACGGCAACCTCGACCAGTTCCCCTCCCCGCTTCACGGTTGCGGTTTCAGGGGCAAGTCTGGCCAGCGCACCGATCGCGGCCCGCGCTTTTCCCATCGCGAAATGTTCCAGCGCATGGCCAAGGCTGAACAGGAACAGCAACAACGCCCCTTCGGCCCACGCACCCAGAAGCGCCGCGCCCACCGCCGCAACCAGCATCAGGCTGTCGATTTCGAGGCGCTTCAGGCGCAGATTGTCGATTGCTTCCCGCAGCGTGAAAAAGCCGCCAGCCAAATAGGCGCCGGCATAAAGCGCGATGGGCAGGGATGCCGGCGCACCCGGAACCGCCCGCTCGATTGCGAATCCCCCGGCCAGCAACACCCCGCACCCAAGCGAGGCCACCAGTTCGCCATGCTGGCCAAAGATGCCGCCATGCGCGCCATGATCATGGCCGTGGCCCGATTCATGCACGTGATCATGTGCATCGCCATGTGTATGATCGTGTTCGGCCCCGGCGGCGACGCGCGGCGCCAGCGTAGAAATCGGGCCTATGTCGAACGCCGCCAGCGCGCCCCGCAGCGCGGCTTCCGTCGTTTTCTGGCGATCATATTCGATGCTGATGGCGCCGGTGCCGCTGGCCTGCGCCTGCAGAACGCCCGGCATCCGCGACAGCGTCTGCGCAACCGTCCGCGCGCGGCGTGGGTGCATGCTGGCGGCGGTCTGCCACAGCAGGTGGCCGATCCGGCGGGTGATCTGTGCGCCTGCTGCCTCGGCAAGCTCGCGGATGCGTGAAATCGACGCCAGTTCAGGGTCATAGTGGATGCAAAGCAGCGGTTCGGCGCCTTCCCGGCTGGCAACATGGGCGCTGATGATGCCGGGGCGCGCCTGCAATTCCTCGACCAGCCTGCCGACACATGCATCGTCGGCGTCCGGCACCTCGGGCAGGACGACGGGGATTTCGAACTTCAGCCGGTCGATCATCGATACGCGCCCTTTTCGCGGTTCGGGCATCTGCATCCGATGTTCCGTGCGGTATGGCAATGCCCCCAGGGGCATAGCGCGCGCGAGGGTGCGACGAACTGCGCCTTGCCCGGCGGCCTGCACAGGCCCAGAGGTGCCGCCAAGTTTCGCGCCAGTGGTTTACAGGCGCGATCAGATCGCCCATCCTGCCAGCAGGACGGGGCAACGATGGACGGGGTTTCGTGCAACAATCTCCGGCAAGGAAGCTTCACTCGATCACCGGCGGCAAACCGTCGGCTGCGCAGAACCGCTGCGAGGTTTGCAAGGTCAGGCACCGCGCAATCTGCTCCGCTCTCGAACCGGACGCGCTGGAAATACACAGCCGCGAGGGGCGCGTGCAAACGATCCCGCGCGGCCGCACCCTCGTCTGGGAGGGTGAAGACGCCGCTCTTGTCGCCAATGTCACCGAGGGCGTGCTGAAACTCTCGATCTCGACCAGCGACGGGCGCGAGCAGATCGTCGGCGTCGTCTATCCATCGGATTTCATCGGCAGGCCGTTTGGCGACCGCAGCCAGTATAGCGTGACCGCACTGGTTGATTCCAAGGTCTGCATGTTCCCGCGATCCGCATTCGACCGCTTCGCCCATGAACACCCCGAACTGGAACGCCGGTTGCTGAACCG
>NZ_DBNHFX010000057.1:0-7767 GCF_057137845.1 Sandaracinobacteroides sp.
GGACGCCTTGGTGAGGATGCGTCGGTCGGCACCTTCGACGCCCGCGCCGTCCTGAAAACCGATGACGGCGCGCTGATCTATGTCACCTACACCGGCCGGTCGCTGATCCCCGATGATGTGCGCCGCGAATTCGGCGATCCGGCGAAGGCGTCGCTCGTCGATCCGTCGCGCTATTATCTGCGGATTGCGCCGGTCTTTGAAACGGCGGCGCCGCGCTATGCGTGGCTGAACGGCACGCTGGCGGTCGGCCACGGCGAGCGCATCGACGCGGGCGCCCGGCAGACGATCTTCGCTATCGCCTGAGGCGCAGCGGCTCAGCGTTTGCCGGGGCCGGCCTGCCATTCAGTGCCGAGCGCCGCCATCATCTGCGCGAAACCCGGTTCGCCCACGCTCTCGACGACGCCAAGGGTGATCGTGTCGATGGCGTGCTGCGCATCGTCGCGCATCCGGGCGCCCGCGTGCGTAAGGGCGACCTGCCGATGGCGGCCGTCTGCGGGGTCAGGCTCCAGGCGGACGATCCCCAGTTCGGCCAGTTGGTTGATGGTGGCGTGGACGGCCTGCCGGGTGACGCCCAGCCGCCGCGCGATGTCGGCAGGGCGGGTGATGCCGGCCGAGATGTTCAGCAGCACCATCGACTGCGAGCGGCTGATTTCGGGCCATCCGCGCGCACGGATGCGCTGTTGCAGTTCCTCGTCCATCCAGACGAAGCGTTCGAACAGGCGCAGCATCAGTTCGCGTGCAGTCATGCAGGCCTTGCTAGGCGATCCCCGCTGCGCTGCATAGAGTGGCGGTCGGCGGCTCGCGGCGTGGGGGCGGCGCAGGCAGCGGTTGCATCGGCACTGCCAGTCCGGCATAACCGTTAGCATTCTATCGAATCCTGATGCATGAGGAGGCATCTGAGAGGGGGGATGGCGATGCGGGCGCTGATGCAGGACGTGCCGTTGACGGTGGACCGGCTGCTCGACCATGCGGCAGCATGGCACGGCAGCCGCGAAATCGTTTCCCGCGACTGGCAGGGCAATGTCAGCCGCAGCGACTATCGACAGGTCCACGCGCAGGCAAAGCAGGTTTCCAACGCGCTTCGCCGTGCAGGCGTCGGCGTTGGCGACCGGGTGGCAACGATGGGCTGGAACAGCGGCCGCCATCTGGCTGCATGGTATGGCATCGCCGGGATGGGGGCGGTCTGCCACACGATCAATCCGCGCCTGTTCATGGAACAGATCGTCTATATCGCCAACCATGCCGGAGACCGGCTGCTGCTGGCCGACCCGGCCTGTGCCGATCTGGTGGCCGAACTGCTGCCGCAGGCGCCCTCGATCGAGCAGGTGATCTTTCTGTGCGGCGCCGATGATCTGCCGCAGACCGGCCATCCCGCTATCGCATTCGACACATGGATCGCCGACGAGCCGGCGGCCTTTGCATGGGGCGGCTTCGACGAGCGCAGCGCCTGCGGCCTTTGCTATACTTCCGGCACCACCGGTAATCCGAAGGGCGTGCTGTATGGGCACCGGTCGAACTATCTGCATGCGCTGATGACTTTGCAGGCCGATGCGCTGGCGCTTTCGGCGCGCGATACGGTGCTGCTGGTGGTGCCGATGTATCATGCGAACGCGTGGGGGGTCGTCTATTCGGCGCCCGCCGTCGGTGCGAAGCTGGTGCTTCCGGGGCAGCGGATGGACGGCGCATCACTGCACGAACTGATCGAGAGCGAGGGCGTCACCTATTCGGCGGCGGTGCCGACCGTCTGGCAGACGCTGTTGCAGCACGTAAAGGCGAACGGGCTTGGCTTTTCGACGCTGCAACGCGTGACGATCGGCGGTTCGGCCTGCCCGGAATCGATCATCCGCACCTTCCGCGACGACTATGGCGTGGACGTGGTGCAGGGCTGGGGCATGACCGAGACATCGCCGCTGGCGACGGTTTCCGTGCCGGATGCGGCTGTGGCCAGCCTGCCTGACGCCGGGCAGATGGCGTTCCGGCTGAAGCAGGGAAGGCTGCTGTGCGGGCTGGATCTGAAGCTGGTCGACGACGACGGGCAACGCCTTGCGCATGACGGCAGGACGCCGGGGCGGCTGATGATCAAGGGGCCGACCATCGCTTCCGCCTATTTCGGCGGCACCGAGGGCGACGCGCTGGACGCGGAAGGTTTTTTCGATACCGGCGACATTTCGACCATCGACCAGCATGGCTATATGCAGATCACCGATCGCGCGAAAGACGTGGTGAAGTCCGGCGGAGAGTGGATCAGCTCGATCGACATCGAGAATATCGTCATGGGCCACCCGGCGGTGCATCTTGCGGCGGTGATCGGCATCGCGCACCCGAAATGGGACGAGCGGCCGATCCTGCTGGTGGAACTGAAGCCGGGGGCAGAGGCCGGACCTGAGGATTTCCGCAGCTATCTGGATGGGCGGATCGCGCGCTGGTGGATGCCGGACGACATATTGCTGGTGGATGAAATCCCGCTTGGGCCTACCGGCAAGATCGACAAGAAGCTGCTGCGAAGCAGGCTTTCGGGCTATGCCCTGAGCGGGGTTGGCACACCGGCTGAACGGCATTTCGAGGGAGAGCGCGCAGACGAGGCGCCGGGCGCGACAGCGGAATCGGGCGCGACAGGGAGACTGGGATGATCGATCACGACAACGTCCGCACCTTCGGAGAAATCCCCGAAGCGCAGGCAAAGGCGCGGCCGGATCGGGTGGCGCTGGAAACGGCCGAGGGGCGGCTGACCTATGCCGAGCTGGCGCTGCGCGTGCGCAAGGCGATCGGCGCGCTGGCGGCGCTTGGCATCGGCGAGGGCGACCGCGTCTGCTGGCTGGGGGCGAACGGGCAGGGCTGGTTCGAAGCCTTCTTTGCGACGGTCGGGCTGCGGGCCTGTTTCTCGCCGCTGAACCTTCGCCTCAGCCCGGCCGAAATCGCCTATATGCTGGACGACAGCGGCGCCTCGGTGCTGCTGGTTGCGCCCACCGAAATCGCGCTTGCGGAAGCCGCCGTTGCCGCGATGGAACAGCCGATCCGAATCCTGACGGTCGGGTTCGATCATCCCGGCCACGACCGGCTGGCGATCGACGAGAGCGCGCCGCAGGCACCGCTGCCGCAGCGGGAATCGGATGACATCCTGCAACTTTATACCAGTGGCACGACCGGGCGGCCCAAGGGCGTGCGGCTGACCAACGCCAACTATGCGGGCTTCCTGCTGCACAGCGGCAAGGTCGAGGGGTTCGACTATGACTCGGCCGAAACGCTGGCGATCGTCATGCCGCTGTATCATGTCGCCGGGGCCAATGTGTCGCTTGCCGGGCTGGCGCATGGCTGCCGGGTGATCGTCGAGCGCGCGTTCGACGCCAGGCGCGTGCTGCACCTGATCCAGAGCGAACGGGTGGCGCAGATCTTCCTTGCGCCGACGCTGATCCGGATGCTGCTCGACGCCGACGAGACCGGCAACGCCGACTTCTCCAGCCTGCGGACGGTCGGCTATGGCGCGTCGCCGATCACCGAAGCGCTGCTGGCCGAAGCGCAGCGCCGCATGGGCTGCCAGTTCACCCAATATTACGGCATGACCGAAACTTCAGGGGCGGGCACCTATCTTGCGCCCTCCAGCCACCGGCCGGGGCTGCTCAGGTCGTGCGGCAAGGCCTGGCCCGGAATGGAAGCGCGGATCGGCCGCCCGGACGGCAGCGAGGCAGCTGTCGGCGAGGTGGGAGAAATCCAGTTGCGCGGCGCGATGGTGACGCCCGGATACTGGAACCGCCCCGAGGCGACAGGCGAACTGCTGAGCGACGGCTGGCTGCACACCGGCGATGCCGGATACGCCGACGAACAGGGCTATCTCTATGTGCATGACCGCATCAAGGACATGATCGTCAGCGGCGGCGAGAATGTCTATCCGGCCGAAGTCGAGAATGCGATCGCCGGCTGCCCCGGCGTCGGAGATGTGGCGGTGATCGGCATTCCTTCGGAACGATGGGGCGAGGAAGTGAAGGCGGTGGTGGTGCCGGCGCCGGGCGCGACCGTTGCCCCCGACGACGTGATCGCATGGGCGCGGGCGAGGATCGCCGGATTCAAGGCGCCGAAATCGGTGGATGTCGTGGCGGAACTGCCGCGCAACGCATCGGGCAAGGTGCTGCGGCGGGAACTGCGCGCGCTGTACTGGGCCGGCCGCGAACGCGCCATCGGCTGACGAAGGAGGGACTGATGCTGCAACCGCAATTCCGTTATCTTTGTTCCTATCGCGCGGACTTTTCCGAACCGCAGCAGATGGTTGGCAAGGCGCATTTCGGCCGCCGCATGATCGCATCGCTGACCGGCGGCGACGTCAGCGGCGAACGGCTGCGCGGGCGGGTGCTGCCCGGTGGCGGCGACTGGGCGACCATCGACGACAACGGCAGCCTGCGGCTCGATGCAAGGGTAACGATCGAAACGCACGACGGCGCGCTGATCTATGTTTCCTATCGTGGCGTGCTGCGGCCGATGTCGGTTGCGAACCGCCATGGAAAACAGGGCGGCCCCAAAGACGACGCCGAGAGGGCGGAGCTTTACTTCCGCACCGCCCCGGTGTTCGAGACCGGCGACGAACGCTACCAGTGGTTGAACGACATCGTGGCGGTCGGCATGGGTTCGGCGCTGGGCGGCGCGGTCGCCTATGACGTGTTCGAACTGCTGTAGGGCGGGCCGTGCGGGGTGGCGCCGGCGTCGCCGCCGCACTAGCCTTGTGGCATGATTCGCCTGCTTCTTCTCTCTGCGCTGCTGCTGCCGGCGCTGCCTGTCGTCGCACAGGATGTCGCCCCGCCGCCGTCCGCTGCCGCTGCGCCTGCGCCGAAATATCAGACGGTGCGCGTCCGCATGGACACGGCCGAGGGGCCGATCGTCCTTGAGCTTGAGACCGAGCGTGCGCCGCAGACCGCCGCCAACTTCCTGAAATATGTCGACCAGAACAAGTTTGACGGCACCAGCTTCTATCGGGCGCTGACATTCCCCGAACGCGCGGATCTGGGGCTGGTGCAGGGCGGCATTCGTGTCGCATCGAAGCTGCTGCCGGCAATCCCGCACGAGCCGACGTCGAAAACCGGCCTTACCCACGATGATGCCGCCATTTCGATGGCGCGCGGCGCACCCGGCAGCGCGCAGGCCGATTTCTTCATCATCCTCGGCGGGTTGCCGGGGCTGGACGCCAACGCGGAAGCCGCCGGAGACAACGCAGGCTATGCGGTGTTCGGGCATGTGGTCGAGGGGATGGACGTCGTGCGGCGCATTCTCGCGTCGCCGATCTCTCCGACCGAGGGCAGCGGCGTGATGAAAGGGCAGATGATCGCCAAGCCGGTTCCCATCCTGTCGGCGCGCCGCCTGCCCAAGTGATCGACGACGATCCCGGCGCCGCCTTCGAGGAAGGGGCGTTGGTTTCCCGCAGGTTCGGCGATGTTTACGCATCGCGGGCTGGCGCGCTGGCGCAGGCGCGGCAGGTGTTTCTGGCGGGCTGCGGCGTGCCGGCGCGCTGGCAGGGAAGGCGGCAGTTCACTGTCGGCGAACTGGGCTTTGGCACTGGTCTCAACATGCTGGCGCTGCTGGACCTGTGGGCCGCGACCCGCCCGGCCGGGGGCAGGCTCAACATGTTCTCGGTCGAGGGGTATTGCCTGTCGCACGCGGATGCAGCCCGCGCGCTGGGTGCCTACCCCGAGCTTTCCCCGCTGGCCGCCCGGTTGCTGGCGCAATGGCCGCAACAACGGCGCGGGATGGTGCGGATCGACTTTCCGGCGCTTGGCGCGACCCTCGATCTGGCGCTGATGCCCGCTGCAGACGCACTGGCCGGATGGCAGGGCCGGGCCGATGCCTGGTTTCTCGATGGGTTTGCGCCGTCGCGCAATCCTGCCATGTGGTCGGCCGAACTGCTGACGCTGGTCGGGCAGCGAACGGCGCCCGGCGGTATCGCCGCCACATGGAGCGCGGCGGGATCGGTGCGGCGCGGGCTGGAAGCGGCGGGCTTTGCAGTGGCGCGGATGCCCGGATTTACCGGCAAGCGCGAACGCATCGAAGCGCGGATGCCGGGCAAGGTGGAACCGGCGCAACTGCCGCGCGTGGCAGTGGTGGGGGCGGGGATCGCCGGGGCGTCGCTTGCGCGGGCGTTCGTGGCGCTGGGCATCGTGCCGACACTGTTTGCCGAGGGGCCGATGGCGTCGGCCAACCCCGCCGGGCTGGTAAAGCCCCGGCTGGTTTCAGGAAGCACCGCTGCAAGCAGCCTGCACGCGCAGGCGTTCGGGCGCGCCGTAAGCCTGATTGCGCGCGAAGCGCCCGATGCGATCATCGCAACCGGCGCCGACTGGCTGCTTCGCCCCGACGAAGTCGAACGTGCGCGCGAGACAATCGCTTCCGGCCTGTTCGCGCGCGACAGCCTGCATCTCTACGGAGACAGGCTGCACCTACGGGATGCGCTGGTGGTGTCGCCGGTGCGGCTGCGCGGCAGTTGGTTGCCCGATGTCGTGCCGTTGGCTGTGCGCGCCTCGCGCCACACCGCTGACGGCTGGTGGCTCGATGATCGTGGCCCGTTCGATGCAGTGGTGCTGGCGGCTGGCATGGGCACGGTGCCGCTCTCGGGCCTCAGGCTGCGGCCGATCCGCGGGCAGGTGACGACGGCGCCGATCGCCCCCGGCCATCCGGCCACCAGTTGGGGGGCCTATCTGGTTCCAACCGACGACGGCTTGCTGTTCGGCGCGACGCACGGCCGCGACGATGCCGATGCATCGATCCGCGCCGAGGATCAGGCCGAAAATCTGGCGGCGCTTGCCGCACGGCTGCCGGATGTGGCGGCGCGGCTGCGCGACTTGCCGCTGGGCGCGGTTGCCGGGGTCCGCGCGACGACGGGGCATCACCAGCCGGTCGCCGCCGAACTGCAACCGGGCCTGTTTGCGCTGACCGGGCTTGGCGGCCGTGGGCTGGCGCTGGCGCCGCTGCTGGCCGAGCATGTGGCCGCGATGGTGGCAGGTGCGCCGTCGCCGTTGCTGGCGGGGCCTCGACAGCTATTGTCGAGCGGGCTTCAGCCCGTCGGCCAGATGTTGCATCAACAGGCGCACGCGCAACGGCCGTAACGGGCTGGGCGGCGTGATCATGTACAGGCCAAGCGCCGGAATCAGCCACCCCGGCAGCAGCGCCTGCAACCGCCCCTGCCGCAGCAGCGCCGACACCAGAAAATCCGGCAGGACGGCAATCCCCGCGCCGCCAAGCACCGCTGGCAGCAAGGCGCCGCCGCTGCTGGCTGAAAGCGGGCCGCTGACACTGACGCCTGCGCGCCTGCCGTCGTCGGCCTCGAACTGCCAGACACCCGCCACCTGGTCGTTGGAGTAAAGGAGGCAGCGGTGCCGGCCGAGGTCGGCCGGATGGGCGGGGTGGCCCTGCGCTTCGAGGTAGGCGGCGCTTGCCACCGCAAAGCGCTGCACGGTGCACAGTCGTCTCGCCAGCAGAGAGGAATCGTCCAGCGCGCCGATGCGCAGCACCAGATCATGGCCGGACGCGACGATGTCGATCCGCGTGTCGTCAAGGTCGAGCGCGATCTCGATTCCGGGGTATCGCGCCATGAATGGCGGCAGCAGCGGCGCGATGTGCGCCTGCCCGAATTCCAGCGGCGCTGCCAGCCGCACCAGCCCGGACGGAGTAGACGCGGCTTCGCCCAGCCGCTCTTCCATCGCCTCGGCCTGCTGCACCAGCGCCTGCGCCTGCCCCAGCGCCTCGACGCCGAAGGCGGAAAGCGACAGCCGCCGCGAAGTCCGGTGAAACAGC
>NZ_DBNHFX010000058.1:0-15309 GCF_057137845.1 Sandaracinobacteroides sp.
TCGAGCGGGCGGCTTTCCGAATGGCTGCCGACGCAGGCCAGCACATTATATTCGACCCCGTGGCGTTGCAGCCGTTCCAGTGCGGCCATCACCAGATGGTGCGACGGTGCGCCCGAACGATAGCGGCGGACGCTGTCGTGAATGTCGGCCGGACCGTCGAGGCTGAGGCCGACCAGAAACCCGTTACCGGCCAGAAACGCCGCCCATTCCTCGTCGATCAGCACGCCGTTGGTCTGGAAGCTGTTGCTGATACGCCGATGCGCCCCGTGCTTCTGCTGCAAGGCCAGCGCGCGGCGATAGAAGTCCAGCCCCAGCAGGGTTGGTTCTCCTCCCTGCCAGGCGAACAGCACCGGATCCTGGGCCGGCGTAGAGGCGATGGTGTTGCGGACATAGGCTTCCAGCACCTCGTCCGACATCCGCCGCTGCTTGCGCTGCGAATAAAGTGCGGCTTCTTTTTCGAGGTAGAAGCAATAGCTGCAATCGAGGTTGCAGGCAGGCCCGCTGGGCTTGGCCATCAGGTGAAAACCCGCGCGTGCAGGCGGCATTGCGAAGCCGCCGGTATGCCGGGTGCTGCTCATGCAGGGGGCGCCCATGCCTGTGCCAGCGGCGGCCCGATCCGCAGCAGATCGACCGCGCGGGAGGCGATCTGCGCCGTTACCTCGGCAAGGGTTTCCGGCCGCAGATAAAAGGCGGGCACCGGCGGCAGCAGGATCGCGCCCATTTCGGTGGCGGCAGTCATGTTGCGCAGGTGGGCAAGGGTCAGCGGCGCTTCACGCGGCAGCAGCACCAGCGGGCGGCGTTCCTTCAGTTGCACCGATGCCGCGCGAACCAGCAGATTGTCGTCGAGGCCGTGCGCGATCGCGGCAAGGCTGCGCATCGAACAGGGGGCGACGATCATCCCGGCGACCGGGCAGGAACCGGACGCGATCGCGGCCCCCATATCGCCGACATCGTGAACGCGGGCGGCCGTTGCGCACAGCGCATCGCGGGCGCCGGGGCCGATTTCCAGCGCCAGCGTCTTTTCCGCCGCCGCCGACAGCACCAGATCGATTTCGGCGCCCGCGCGTTGCAGGGCGCGCGCGCAATCCAGCGCCAGCGCCGCACCCGACGCGCCGGAAACGCCCAGCACCACGCGCGCCGTCATCGCAGCACCTTTTGCAGCAGTTCGGCCGCCCGTGCTTCGTGGGCCGGGTTCAGCGCCATCAGCCTCCCCCATTCGCGGCTGGTTTCCGCGCCGATCTTTGTAGTAGCGTCGATCCCCAGCTTGCCCGCCAGACCTTCGCGTGGGGAGGCAAAATCCAGATAGTCCATCGGGGTGTCCTGCACGATGGTGATGTCGCGCGACGGGTCCATGCGGGTGCTGATCGCCCACAGCACATCGTCCCAGTTGCGGGCGTCGATGTCGTCGTCCACCACGACGATCGTCTTGGTGTAGCTGAACTGGCTTTGCAGCCCCCACAGCGCCATCATCACGCGGCGCGCCTGGCCCGGATAGCGTTTGGCGATCCTGACCACGGCCATGCGGTAGGAACAGGCGGCGGGCGGCAGCCACAGGTCCAGCACCTCGGGGATCTGGGTGCGGATGACCGGCAGCGCCAGATCGTTGAACACTTCGCCGATCACCGATGGTTCGTCGGGCGGGCGGCCCGTCACCGTCGAGAGGTATAACGGGTCGCGCCTGCTGGTGATGCGGCTTACCTGCATCACCGGGAATGGTTCGGCGGCGTTGTAATAGCCGGTGTGGTCGCCGAACGGACCTTCGGGCGCCAGATCGTCGGGGTGGACCCAGCCTTCGATCAGGATTTCGGCGTTGGCAGGCACCATCATCGGCACGGTTTCGGCGCCGACGACTTCGGCGCGCGCGCCGCGCAGCACGCCGGAAAAGCTGAATTCCGACAGGTTTTCCGGCAAGGGCAGGGCGGCGGCCAGCAGGGTGGCGGGGTCGGCGCCAAGGGCTACCGCCACCGGCATCGGCTTTCCGGCCCTTGCCCAAGTCCGCGCGTGGGCGGCGCCGCCCCGATGCGCCAACCAGCGCAGGATCAGCCGGTCAGGCCCGATCACCTGGGCGCGATAGACACCCAGATTATAGGCCGAAAGATCCGACGCCGCCGACCCATAGGGCCGCGTGAACACGACCGGCCAGGTGATCAGCGGGCCGGCGTCTTCGGGCCATGGCGTCTGCACCGGCAGGGCATCAAGCGAGTCCAGCCGTTCCTGCCGGGCGGCGGCGCGGCGCACCAGCTTCGGCCTTGTGGCAAGCGCCGCCGACAGCATCGGCCAGCGCGACAGCGCATCGCGCATGCCGCCAACCGGTGCCGGGGCGCGCAGGCTTGCCAGAAACTCCCCGAATTCAGCGATGGATGAAAGTTGCAGCCCCATCCCGGCCGCGACCCGCGCCCTGGTTGCGAACAGGTTGGTGACGACCGGCATCCGGGCCGGGCTGCCATTGGCGTGTTGCGCGCAGTCGAACCTGAGGACCGGCCCTTCCGCCCGCAGCGCTGCAAGCTGAACCGCAGTCATTTCGTGGGCAAGGCTGACTGGTGCGGCAATTCGCGCCACATCGCCACGGGATTCCGCCCAGCCGAGAAACGAGCGCAGGTCTGCAAAGACGGGCAGTTGCCGCATGGCGGTCGCTCTAGCAGCGGCAATCGCGCCGCAGCTTGATCGGAATCAAAACGTCTGCGGGCATCGGGCCTATCGTCGCGCCGCTCGTGTCTTTCCTGTCGGTGGCTGCCTCCCATGCCTGCATTTCCTGTTTCGTTGCCGTCGTTCCTGCCCCGATTCCACCGACTGCCGCCTCCGCCCGGCCATGTGCTGCTGCTGGCGCCGCTGTCGGCTGTCTGTTCGCGGCTGGTGCGCTCGGTGCTGGCGCGCCACCCCGGTGTGCTGCACCGCATGGGAGAGGCGGGCGAAAGCCGCTTCCTGATCGATCTTGTCGATATGCCGCTGACGGTGTTGATCCAGCCGGGGCGCGGCAGCGCGCAAGTCATGTGGCGCATGGGCCGCCCCCCGGCCCACGACGCGGCGATTCGCGGCCGCCTGCCCGCTTTTCTGGCGATGCTCCACGCCGGAGAGGACGGCGACGCATTGTTCTTTTCCGGCGAACTGATGATCAGCGGCGACACGGCGGCCGTGCTGTCGCTGCGCAATGCGCTTGATGATGCCGAGCTCGACCTGACCGACGAAGTCGCCAGCCTGACCGGGCTGTTCGGGCCGCTGCTGCGGCGGTTCGGGCGGGTCGCGGAACGGCTAAGCGGCTACAGCCTGTCGCGCGCACAACCCTTGTCGTGGGAGGCTGCGCAACAGGGGATCGGCCAGCAGGGGGTAGCGCAATGATGGAACTGGTCTGTCCGGCGGGCACGCCTGCATCGCTGCGCGCCGCAGTCGAAGCCGGGGCGCACGCGATTTACTGCGGGTTTGCCGATGAAACCAACGCCCGCAACTTCCCCGGCCTGAACTTCAGCCGCGAGGAAATGGCGGCGGGCGTCGCCCATGCCCATGCGCGCGGCACCAGGCTGATGGTAGCGATCAACACCTTCCCGCGCGCGGGCGCCGCGCACATCTGGCACGCGGCGATCGCCGATGCGCATGCGGCGGGCGTCGATGCGGTGATCCTGGCCGATGTCGGTCTGCTGGCGCACGCTGCCGAGCGGCATCCGGGCCTGCGGCTTCATCTTTCGGTGCAGGCAGCGGCCGCCAACCCCGATGCGATCAACTTCTATGCCAGCACCTTCGGCGTGCGCCGCGTGGTGCTGCCGCGCGTGCTGTCGGTCGAGGAAATAGCCGCCATCAACCGCGAGATCGACGTGGAAACCGAAGTGTTCGTGTTCGGCGGCCTGTGCGTGATGGCGGAAGGGCGCTGCTCGTTGTCTTCCTATGCCACCGGCAAATCCCCCAACATGAACGGCGTCTGTTCGCCGGCAAGCCATGTCGCCTATGAAGATACCGGCACCGCACACGAGGCGCGGCTGGGCGGCTACCTGATCCACCGCACACCGAAGGGCGCGCCGGTTCCCTACCCGACGCTTTGCAAGGGGTGTTTCACCTCGGACGATGGCCGCGCCAGACCGCAGACGGGCCACATCTTCGAAGACCCGGTCAGCCTGGATGCAACCCGGCTGATCCCCGCATTGGCGCGCGCAGGCGTCAGCGCGCTGAAGATCGAGGGGCGCCAGCGCAGCCGCGCCTATGTGGCGCAGGTGGTGGGCGCATTCCGCGCCGCCGTCGAGGCGCAGGCAACCGGCGCGCCGATGCCGGAAGGCCTGCTGGCCCGGCTGACCGAAGGCCAGGCCGCAACCACCGGCGCCTACGCGAAAACCTGGAGGTAAGGATGGACCTGACCATCGGCCCGAACCCGTTCTTCTGGGCGGCAGACCGGGTGCGCGACTTTTACCGTGCCATGGCCGACGCCCCGGCCGAGCGGGTGGTGATCGGGGAATGGGTGTGCTCGAAGCGGCTTCCCTTCTGGCAGGGGGAAATCCCGGCTGCGGTCGAGGTGCTGCAGGCCGCCGGCAAGACGGTTGCCCTCTCGACGCTGGCGCTGATCACCCTCGTCCGCGAGCGGCGGCAGACCAACGATCTGGTGGATATGGGGCTTCCCGTCGAAGTGAACGACCTGACCGCCCTGAACCTGATCCCCGAAGGCACGCCGTTCTGGGTGGGCCCGATGGTGAACGTCTATAACGAGGGCACGCTGGAGTTTCTGGCCCGGCGCGGCGCGCGCCGCATCTGCCTGCCGCCGGAATTGCCGCTTCAATCGGTTGCCGTGCTGGCCCGCGCCGGGCGCGACGCCGGGGTAGAGGTAGAGGTGTGGGGCCATGGCCGCGCGCCGCTGGCGATTTCCGGCCGCTGCTATCATGCCCGCCTGCACGACCGTGCCAAGGACAACTGCCAGTTCGTCTGCGGCGAAGACCCGGATGGCCGTGCAGTCGACACGCTGGACGGGCAGGGCTTCCTGACGGTGAACGGCGTGCAGACGCTGGGCCGCACCGTCACCACGGTTGCCGGCCAGATCGACGAACTGCGCGCGGCCGGTGTGTCGTCGTTGCGGCTGTCGCCGCATGTCGGCGATTTTGCCGGCGTCGCGCACGCCTATGCATCGGCCATATCCGGCGCGCCCGACAGGCTGGCCGACGAGCTTGGGCGCCTGATGCCGGAAGCAAGCTTCTCCAACGGCTTTCTGGCGGGCCGGGCAGGCGTGGACATGGTCGTCCCCGCCTGACCGCGCACCGCCGGCCGATCTGGCGACGCTAGCGGATCGGGTGGATCGCGTGGAAGGCGACGCTGAGACGGTTCCAGGTGTTGATCATCGCGATCGACACCGACAGCTTCACCAGCTCGGCCTCGGTGAACTGGTCCAGCGCCTGCGCATAGAGCGCGTCCGGGACGCCCTGATCGGCCACCCGTGTCAGCGCCTCGGTCCAGGCAAAGGCGGTGCGTTCGCGCGCGCTGAACAGCGGCGATTCGCGCCACGCAGCCACCAGATACAGGCGCTGCTCGGTTTCGCCGTCGGCCCGCGCCTCGTGCGCGTGCATGTCGACACAGTAGGAACAGCCGTTGATCTGCGAAGCGCGCAGCTTGACGAGGTGAAGCAGGCTGCGCTCCAGCCCGCATTCCTCGACGGCGCGGTTGAGATCGAGGACGGCGCGCATCAGTTCGGGTGCGCGGGAATAATAGTCGAGCCTTGGCTTCACGGCGGGCTTCCTTCCGTGTGGCGGGCGCTGCCGCGCGCAACAGCCATGCATCCTGCCCACGACCGGAATGCACAGGGCCGGTGCCGATCGGACGCAACTGCCACAACCGGAAACGCGCAAGCGCATCCTCAGGTAGCGCGATCCGCCGAACAGGGAAACTGCCGGAATCGGAATTCGGGAAATATGGTGGGCTCGCCGGGATTCGAACCCGGGACCTACAGATTAAAAGTCCGTTGCTCTACCGACTGAGCTACGAGCCCACACCAGGATGCCGCCCCTTAAGGGCAGAGCCGCCGGTAATCAACAGGCCTTGGCTTGTGCAACCGCACCAGCATCTGCCGCACCGTTGTCCGCCGGGCGGGATGCCGCCAGTCGGGCCAGACTTCGGCGAAGGGTTGCAGCACGAAATCGCGCAGGTGCAGGCGCGGGTGCGGCACTTCCAGCCCCGCCACCCGAAGCTGCATGTCTCCGAACGCCAGCAGGTCGCAGTCCAGCACGCGCGCGCCCCAGCGTTTGCCGCGTCGGCGGCCGAACGCGCGCTCGTGCTGTTGCAGCAGGCGCAGCAGTTCTTCGGCGCTGCCCGGCCAGCGGGCTGTCACCACCGCATTGGCGTAGCGCCGCTTCGAGGGGCCAAGCGGCACGGTCTCGATGATGGTCGACACCTGCTCGATCGCAAGGCCCGATGCGCCAAGTGCGGCCACTGCCGCGCGCAACACGGCTGCCGGGCGCCCGTGCCGTCCGTGCGGAACGTTGCCGCCCAGCGCGATCGCGACCGGGGTGCCGGCGGCCAGCGGCTGGTCCAGCGTCAGATGTCCTCCGCCAGACGGCCATAGAGGTTCGGCCTGCGGTCGCGGAAAAAGCCGAATGCGGCCCGGTGCCGGGCGATTTCAGCCAGATCGAAGCCTGCGGTGATCACGCCTTCGCTGCCGGTGTCCATTTCGGCCACCATGTCGCCGCGCTGGCTGGCGATGAAGCTGTTGCCATAGAAATGCTGCTCGCCGCCACCCGGCACGGCTTCCGTGCCGACCCGGTTCGCTGCCACCACCGGCACCACGTTGGAAACCGCATGCCCGACCATCGCCCGCACCCACAGGCGCCTTGTATCGAGATCCGGGTCGTGCGGTTCGTTGCCGATCGCCGTCGGGAACATCAGCACGTCGGCGCCCATCAGCATCAGCGTGCGTGCGGTTTCCGGATACCATTGGTCCCAGCAGATACCGAGGCCGACCACGCCATGCGGCGTCGGCCACACGCGAAAGCCGGTGTTGCCGGGCCGGAAATAGAATTTTTCCTGATAGCCGGGGCCATCGGGGATGTGGCTTTTGCGATAGACGCCCGCCACCATGCCGTCCTCGCCGACGAAAGCCATGCTGTTGTAGTAATGCTGGCCGTCGCGCTCGAAGAAGCTGGTCGGGATGGAAATGCGGTGCTTGCGCGCGACTTCGCGGGCCGCCTCGACGGCCGGGTGGCTGGAAACCGGGGCGGCAGTCGCGAACAGTCCTTCATCCTGCCTGACACAGAAATAATGCCCCTCGAACAGTTCGGGCGGCAGCACGATCTTCGCCCCGCGCGCGGCGGCTTCGCCGATCAGGTGCATCGCCCTGGCGATATCGTCGTCGCGCTTGCCCGACATTGCCATCTGCACTGCGCCAACGTGAAGCATCATGATCCTTTCGGCACCTGCTGGGTGATGCAGTGAAAGCTGCCGCCGCCGGTCAGGATATGGTTGGCGGCAAGGCCCGTCACCAGATGGCGCGGGAAGCAGCGCCGGATCGCGGCGACCGCCGCTGCGTCGCTGTCGCCGCCATAGAGCGGCACCACGACCTGCCCGTTGGCGACGATCCAGTTCATGTGGCTTGCGGGAACGATGTCTCCGTCAGGGGCATGGAGGCCGACAGACGGCACCCTGACCACCACCAGCCCGGCGGCCCCTGCGCGTTTTGCCGCGTCGTCGAAGATGGCGGCGTTCGGATCGTCGGCGCCATGCGCTTCCGGCACGGCCACCGTGCCGGGTGCAACGAAACGCGCCAGATTGTCGACATGGCCGTCGGTGTGGTCGTTCAGCAGGCCCTCGCCCAGCCACACCACGCGGCGCGCGCCAAGGCTGCGTTGCAGCAGGTGTTCGGCGTCGGCTCTGGTCCAGCCGGGGTTGCGATTGGGGTTCAGCAGGCACTGTTCGGTGGTCAGTACAAGGCCTGCGCCATCATATTCGATGGCGCCGCCTTCCAGAATGGCATCCACCGCGTCGACTGCGGCCGACACCAGCCCGGCCATGTGTGCGCCCACCGTGTCATCTCCGGGAAGGCTGTATTTGCCGCCCCAGCCGTTGAAGCGGAACCGCACCGCAGTTTCCGGCCCGGTAAAGACAGGGCCGGTATCGCGCAGCCAGATGTCTCCGAATGCGATGTCGTGGATGTCGGCGCTGGCGCCCACCGCTTCGCGCGCGGCAGCGACTGCCTCGGTGCCGTTCGCCAGCAGAATCACCCGCACGCTGGTTGCAAGCTGGCGCACCATTGCCGCCACTTCGGCCCGTGCCGGCGCCAGATCATCGAGCCAGAGGTCGGCGGCTGATGGAAATGCGGTGAACAGCGCCGCCTGCGGCGCCCATTCGGCTGGTGCGATCCTGCTCATCGCCGCTCCCTATCGCTGTTGCCCTTGAAGTTCCACCTCTCGCTGCCGATCTTCGCCGACGAGAGCGGGAACTCTATCGCACAGGAACAGCTACAGATGTTGAATATCCTCTCGCTGCTGATCGGGATCGTTGCCGGCGTCGTCGCCATTTTCGGGCTGGTGCCCTTTCTTGGCTGGGCGAACTGGTTTCTGCTTCCGGTCGCGGGATTCGGTCTTGTCCTCGGCCTGATTTCGGCGCGCAAGGAAGGCCAGATTCTGAACCTCGTGGTGATTGCGATTGCGCTGGTGCGCCTGTCGATCGGTGGCGGCCTGATCTGAACGCAGCCGCCCGTCAGCCGTCGGAAGCCTGCCCCTTGAAGCCCGTGGCCACGAGGTAGGTTTCCGACGAATCCTTGCGGCTGGCCGGTGGCTTTGCGTGCTTCACGCTGGCGAAACGCCGCTTCAGTTCGGCGACGAGCGAGCCTTCGGCGCCGCCGCCCAGCACCTTGGCGACGAAGCTGCCGCCGGGGCGCAGCACGTCTGCGGCAAAGGCGGCTGCGGCCTCGACCAGCGCCATCGTGCGCAGGTGGTCGGTCTGCGGGTGGCCGACGGTGTTGGCCGCCATGTCCGACATCACCAGATCGGCCTGCCCGCCCAGCAGGGCGATCAGCTTTGCATCCATGCCTTCCGCCAGAAAGTCGCCCTGCACGAATTCGAACCCTGCGATCGGCTCCACCTCCAGCAGGTCGATGCCGACGATTCGCGCCTTTGGCCGCCGCTTCAGGGCTACCTGTGTCCAGCTTCCGGGGGCGGCGCCCAGGTCGACGATGCGGTCTGCGCCGGACAGCAGATGGAAGCGGTCGTCCAGCTCGATCAGCTTGAACGCGGCGCGCGCCCGCCAGCCTTCCAGATGCGCGCGTTTCACATAGGGGTCGTTCAGTTGCCGTTCCAGCCAGCGGGCCGAACTGGTCGAGCGGCCGCGCCGGTTCTTCAGGCGGGTCCGCCCGCCCAGCGAACGCCCGCCGCCACGGGTGGTGGTGCCGTTGCTCATGGGCGGGCGGCCGCCGCTGCGTCTGCGCGCGCGATCATGCCGCGCAATATGCCTTCGCGAATGCCGCGATCGGCAACGCGCACGTGCGAAGTGGAACCAAGGTCGATCAATGCCTCCAGAATGGCGGCGCCCGCCACCACGAGATCCGCGCGATCGGCGCCGACGCCCGGAATGGCGGCACGCTCGCGCGGCGACTTTACCGCCAGATCATGGCTAAGCGCCACCAGTTCCGATGCGGACGCGAAGGAACCATCGACGCGGCGTCGGTCATAGTGGGCAAGCCCCATGTTCAGGCTGGCAAGGGTGGTGACGGTGCCTGACGCGCCAAGCAACTGCACTTCGCCGCTCAGGCGCCCGGCAAGCGGCGCCAGATGCTCGGCGACGCGGGCCTTCATCCGGCGATAGGCATCGAGGCGCGCGTTCGGGCATCCGGCGTCGGCCGGTTCGGTTTCGCCCAGAGAAACGACGCCCCACGGCACGCTTACCCATTCCTTCATCCTGAGGCCCGGCATGCGGTTACGGCCGCCGTTCACCTTTTCCAGCAGCACCACTTCGGTCGAGCCGCCGCCGATGTCGAACACCAGCGTTCGCCGCGCCTTGCGGTCGATCAGGGTCTGGCAGCCAAGCACGGCAAGACGGGCTTCCTCGGCGGGGGTGATGACATCGAGCGCAAGGCCGGTTTCGGCATAGACCCGGCGGACGAACTCGGCGCCGTTGCCGGCCTGCCGGCAGGCTTCGGTGGCGACGCTTCGCACCTGCGTCACGCCGCGCCGGGCCAGCTTGTCGGCGCAGGCGGAAAGCGCGGCAACGGTGCGGTCCATCGCAGCGTCGGAAAGCCGCCCGGTCTGCATCAGCCCTTCGCCCAGACGGACAATGCGCGAAAAGGCGTCGATCACCTGAAATTCGCCGTCGTCGCCGTGGCTGCGGCGCGCAATCAGCAGCCGGCAATTGTTGGTGCCAAGGTCAAGCGCACCGAACACGCCCCTGCTGGCGCGGGTGCCGCGCAGAAACGGCTGGGCCGGATGTCGCAGGGGGGCTTCGTCCCGTTTCGGGGCGACAGCATCGGCAGGGGGGCCGGGTGGCCCTTCTTCCACACCGCCGGGCCGCACGGCATCGGCAGAATAGTCGTTCATCATGCATGTCCCGTCTCACCCGCAGGCGGTCGACGCCACGGGCACTTGGCCTGAAAACTAGCAGGACAGCCAAAATCCACAAGATAGCTGCGATTGTCCCGGATGCGGGCTTGTGCGGGCGCGCGGGCGCAGCTATAGGCCGCGCTCTCATGGCCTGAGCCCGCGCCAGACGCGACGGGGACGTAGCTCAGATGGGAGAGCGCAGCAATCGCACTGCTGAGGTCAGGGGTTCGATCCCCCTCGTCTCCACCAGGCCTTCAAAACCAGCACACCCCAGATATACCGATGCGCCGGATGGCGCCGACCGTTCGTGCGCTGACTAAAGTTTTGCTTTGCCCCCCTATGGGCAGGATCGTTTGATCGTTGCACCGTTGAACCCCGATTAGGCCGCCCGCATTCAATCTTCAAAGGGGCGCATCGAAACATGCAACGGACGATCCATCTTCTTCTTGGCGCGGCGGCGCTGGTGCAGCCATGGGCCGTGCTGGCGGCCACGCCAGACGCACCGGCCGCACCCGAGGCTTCGGCCGACGCCGCCGACGCTGCCGCCGTCAGCGGCTATGCCGACATCGTGGTCACGGCGCAGAAGCGCGAAACGCGGTTGCAGGAAACTCCGGCCAGCATCAGCGCCATTTCGGCACCGAGCCTTGAAAATGCGGCGATTCAGGGCCTGAACGACTTGACCCGCGTGGCGCCCGGACTGGTCGTCACCGATGCCGGGCCGGGGCAGCGGCGCGTTTCTTTGCGCGGTGTCCGTTCGTCGGGCGAACCGCAGGTCGCGATCTATTACGACGAGGCGCCGCTTGCCGGTGCGCCGGGCACCACCAGCGATTCCGGCGGCAACCAGGGCGATCTGGCGCTGTTCGACGTCGAGCGGGTCGAGGTTCTGAAAGGTCCGCAGGGCACGCTCTATGGCGCCAGTTCCATGGGCGGTGCGGTGCGCATCATCTATGCCAAGCCCGAGGATCGCCTTGCCGCGTCGGTCGATCTGATCGGTTCGACGACCGCGCACGCCGGCCTGAATTATCAGGCGAGCGCGATGGTGAACGTGCCGATCGCCGGCGAGGCGCTGGCGGTGCGCGGCGTCTTTTCCAAGCGCCGCAGCGCCGGATGGATCGATAACCCGGTCTTAGGGCAGGAAAAGCTGAACGGCGAGGACACCGAAGCGGCGCGGTTGCTGCTGCGGGCGGTGCCGGCCGACTGGCTGACCATCGACCTTGGCTTTCATTATTCCAACAATCGCGGCGCCAACCCGGTCTGGTCGCCCGAGCTTGGCAAATTTATTTCGCCGGGGCGGGTGAACCTCAATTTCCATGACCGCAACCGCCTGTACACAGGCACGGCGAACGCGGAACTCGGCTTTGCCCGGCTGGTGCTGACCGGCGCCTATCAGGACCGCGACAGCCTGTTCATCCGCGACCCCTGGTATCTGACGCAGCTTGCCCGCAACAATCCGGGCTTCTGCCGCCGCCACAGTCCGCCCGCCGTCTGCGCGACGCCCGCAGGGATGGCCGCCTTCAATGCCTATGTCGATTCGGTGTCTCCGGTTGGCTATGTGTCGCCGCAGACGATGAAGAACCGCACCATCGAGGCGCGGCTCCAGTCGGACGGCGACGACTGGATCAGTTGGACGGTCGGCGCCTACTGGTCGTATCGCACGTCGTGGGTCGGCTCGAACGGCATCCTGGCCGATGCGCGCGGCGATCTGCGCCACGATCAGCCGCTGGTCTATACCCGGCAGGTGCGCGACAAGCTGCGCCAGACGGCGGGCTTCGGCGAGGTTTCGGTCCGCCCCGTCGACGGGCTGACGATCACCGGCGGCATCCGTTACTATGATTACTGGCGCAGCGTCGCCGGTGACACCCAGAAGGGGTTCGACCTGATCAACTTCGCGGTCCAGCCCTGGACCGAGCGCGAAACCAGGGAAAACGGCCTGTTGTACAAGGCCAATGTGGCGTGGCAGGTCGATCGGCAGTTGCTGGTTTACGCACAGGCGGCATCGGGCTTCCGGCCGGGCGGGGCCAATCAGGTGCTGGGCCTGCCTTCCAGCTTCACCCCCTACGAATCCGACGAGCTGTGGACCTATGAGGCCGGGGCCAAGACGACGCTGCTGGATGGCGGCTTCCTGTTCAACATCGCAGGCTATGTCACCAACTGGCGCAACATGCAGGTGACGGGCACCAGCGGCACGTTCGCCTTCCTGACCAATGCCGGCAACACCCGCATTCGCGGCGTCGAAGTCGAGAGTGTGGCCGTGCCCATTCAGGGGTTGCAGTTCACCGCCAACCTGAATCTGCTTTCGGCGAAACTGACGACGGACCAGATCAACGATCTGGTGATCGCCAGCGGCCGCAAGGGTGACCGTATCCCGCAGATCCCGAACGTCAGCCTGGCGCTTTCGGGCCAGTATGAATGGGACATCGGCGGCCTGAAGGCGCTGGTGCGCGGCGACTTGAACTATGTCGGGCGCTCGTATGCCGACTTCCGGCCGACTTCCAGCGCCTATCGCCGCCTTGGCGACTATACGCTGGTCGGCGCGCGCGCGGGCATCAGCGGTGACAGGTGGGGCGCCTATCTGTTCGTCACCAACCTGTTCGATACCGTCGCCCGCACGACGGCCGGCAACATGATCGGCCTTCCGGTCGAGATCGTGACCACCGCACCGCCGCGCACCATCGGCATCAACCTGCGCTATTCGATCTGAGGAGGGCGACGTTGCGAACCCTGTTACACACGACCGCCCTGCTGCTGGCGGTCCTGCCGCTGCCGGCGTCGGCCCAGAATGTAGAGGCCCGGCAGACCATTGCTGATGCTGCGCCGGAAAAGGCGCGCGCCATCCTGCCGCTGGTCTCGGCGCTGGAGCCGCAACTGGCGTCGATGGCACGCGATGTCTGGGCGGCGGCCGAAGTAGGCTTCAAGGAAACCAGAAGCAGCGCCCGGTTGCAGCAGGAACTGAAGAAAGCGGGCTTCAAGGTTGAAGCAGGGGTGGCTGGAATGCCGACTGCCTTTGTCGCAACCGCAGGCACCGGCGGGCCGGTGATCGCGCTGCTGGCCGAGTTCGACGCGCTGCCCGGTCTGGCACAGGCGGCGGTGCCGCATGAAAGCCCGATCCCCGGCCAGATCGCCGGGCACGCCTGCGGCCACAACCTGCTGGGCGCGGCATCGGTGACGGCGGCGATCGCCCTTGCCGACTGGCTGCGCCGCAACGGCGTACAGGGGACAGTCCGCCTCTATGGAACGCCAGCCGAAGAAGGCGGCTTCGCCAAGGTCTATATGGTGCGCGACGGTCTGTTCCGCGACGTCGACGCCACCCTGTCGTGGCACCCCGGCGACCGCAATGGCGCGACGCCCGGCCGATCGCTGGCGCTGATTTCGGGGAAGTTCCGCTTTCATGGCCGTGCCTCGCACGCGGCCGTTGCGCCCGAACGCGGGCGCTCGGCGCTGGATGGGGTGGAGGTGATGAACGTCGCTGCGAACTTCCTGCGCGAGCATGTGCCATCCGACACCCGCATCCAGTATGTGATCACCAACGGCGGCGGCCAGCCCAACGTTGTTCCGGCCTTTGCCGAAAGCTTTTACTTCGTCCGCCACCACGACACCGCAGTGGTGAAGGACGTGTGGGCAAGGATCATCAAGGCCGCCGAAGGGGCGGCAACCGCCACGGGAACGACCGTCAGCTATGAGCTGATCTCGGGCACCTATGACACGCTGCCGAACCTGTCGTTGAACCGCATCGTCCACCGCAACCTGAAGGCGGCGGGGGGCTTCAGTTATTCGCCCGACGAACAGGCCTTCGCCCGCGACATCATCGCCAGCTACCCCGACAAGGGCGTGACGACGAGCGACCCGCAGGCGATCGAGCCGCTGGGCCCGGAACGCAAGGGCTATGCGTCGTCGGACGTCGGCGACGTGAGCTGGGTGACACCGACCGCTTCGCTGTCGACGGCGACCTTCGTGCGCGGCACTTCGGCGCATAGCTGGCAGGCCGCCGCCACCAGCGGCACCACCATCGGTGAAAAGGGCGCGCTGGTCGCGGCGCGCACGCTGGCGCTGACCGCTGCCGAACTGTTCCTGCGCCCCGGCGAAATCACCGCCGCCAAGGCCGAGTTCGACAAACGGCGCGGACCGGATTTCCGCTACGAGCCGCTGCTGGGCAACCGCAAGCCGGCACTCGATTACACCGACCGGGAGAAAGGCAAGCAATGACCGACTTTTCACGACGCGACTTTTCACGCGCATTGGGGCTGGGCGCCGGGCTGGTGGCCGCTGCATCGATGGCCAAGGCCGGGCAGGCGGCCGGGGCTGGGGCGGCTGCCGCGCCGGCGTCGGGCCTCGCGCTCGACCATATCGTCTGGGCGGTTCCCGATCTCGACAAGGGCATCCGCCAGATTGCCGACCTGACGGGGATCGAGCCGGTTTCCGGCGGCAAGGCGCCGGGCCGCGACCGGCCGCATAATGCGCTGCTCAGCCTTGGCGGCGGGGCGTATCTGGAAATCTTTTCACCGCTGAACGCCAACGCCGAGGGGCCGTGGAAGCAGGCGATCACCGACGGCGAGCCGCATATCGTCGGCTATGCGCTGCGTGTGACCGACCGCTTCGCCCGGCTGAAGGCCGATCTCGGCAGGAACGGCTATTCCTTCACCGGGCCGCGCGCCATGGGCCGGGTACGGCCGGATGGCGGCGCCGTCAAGTGGGAGCTTCTGCACGGCAAGGGCACGCCGTTCGACGGTGCGCTGCCCTTCTTCATCGACTGGCTGGGGTCGACGCCGCACCCTTCCGAAAGCTCTCCGAAGGGGGCGACGATCGAGTCGTTCACGGTGAC
>NZ_DBNHFX010000059.1:0-2791 GCF_057137845.1 Sandaracinobacteroides sp.
AGCTCGTCCACGGCGGCTCGACCTGGAACAGCGGCGTAAACCGCGCACAGGTCCGCGATTGCAGCGCGATCCTCGGCTGCCTGCTGCCGATTTTCATCGATCTGATGATGGACAACCCGAACCACCCCTGGCCGATGCCCAACTACCCGGTGGTGGAATAACGCCGATGGCCACACGGATCTGGCTGCCTCGATGAGCGCCATATCGCATTCTGGCGGGACGGAGCCACCCCATTCGGGGGCTGGCCACCTTGGCCATTCGCCACCCCGATCCCGATACGGGTGTCGCAATACTACCAAATGGTGCCCAGAAAAGGACTCGAACCTTCACGGCCTTGCGGCCACAGGTACCTGAAACCTGCGCGTCTACCAATTCCGCCACCTGGGCAGGTGCTCTCGGTGGGCGCCCGGTTAGGCAGGCGCTCGCTGCTTGTCAATGCGAAGTTTGCCGAAACCGCCAACTTTTGCGCGCGGGGCAGTCCGCCGCATTGTCAACGGGCGGCCGGGCGGGCTAGAGGGCGGCCATGTCCATTGCCCCCTTTCACGCCCCCCGGCTGGTCGCGCTCGTCGGCGGTTCGGGCTTCATCGGAACCGTGGTTGCCGAAAGCTTTGCAGCGGCCGGGTGGCGCGTCGTCGCAGTCTGCCGCACGCCGGATCACGCCCGCCACCTGAAATCACTGGGCGATCTGGGGCAGGTGGGTGCGCGTTTCGGCGATGTCCGCCAGCCGAAAAGCCTGGCAGCGGCGCTGCGCGGGACCGATGCGGTGGTGAACCTTGTCGGCATACTGGACGAAAAGGGCGGGCAGCGCTTCGCCGACGTGCATGTAGCGGGTGCGGCGAACGTGGCGCGCGCTGCAGCGGATGCGGGCGCCCGCACGCTGGTGCACATGTCGGCGATCGGCGCCGACACGCATTCGCGTTCCGCCTATGGCCGCACCAAGGCCGAAGGCGAGAAGGCGGCGCGGTCTGCCTTTCCGGGTGCTGCGATCGTGCGCCCCAGCGTGGTGTTCGGCGCTGGCGACGATTTCACCAACCGGCTGGCGGGGCTGATCGCATCGGCGCCAGCCGTGCCGGTGATAGCCCCGGAAACGCGGTTCCAGCCGGTATTCGTGAAGGATGTGGCGGCGGCGATTCTGGCGATCGCCGGGCAGTCGTCGGCTGGCGGCGCCGGCAGCGTGCACGAACTGGTCGGGCCGGAAACGCTGAACATGCGCGAACTTGTCGGCCGTATCGCCGACATGACGGGGGCCGAAGAAACGCCCCGCATCGATGTGCCGCAACTGGGCGCAAAGCTGCTGGCCGGGCTGGGCTTCCTGCCCGGCGCGCCACTTAGCGGCGACCAGTTTGAAATGCTGCGCCATGATAATGTGGCGTCGGGGCGGCATCCCGGCCTTGGCGACCTTGGCATCGAGCCGACGGCGCTGGCGACGGTCGCGCCGCAGTGGCTGGTGCGTTACCGGCAGGGCGGCCGCTTCACCGCCATCGCCTGACCACCAGCCGGATTGCAGGATACGCCATGGACCTGACTTCGATCACGCAGGCGTTCCTTCTGGGCCTGCTTGAGGGGCTGACCGAATTTCTGCCGGTTTCATCGACCGGGCACCTTATTCTCGCCTCGGAACTGATGGGCTTTAACGGCGAAGGCTCGATTGCGTTCAAGATCGCAATCCAGCTTGGCGCGATTCTGGCGGTGCTGGTGGCCTATCGGCAGCGTTTTGCCGGTGTGATTACCGGGCTGGTGCGGCGCGATCCCGGCGCGATTGCCTTCACCCGCAACATCCTGCTGGGGTTTCTGCCGGCGATGGTTATCGGCGTCTTTGCCTATTCGGCGATCCGCGCGCTGATCGAAAGCCCGCTGACGGTGGCGATCGCGCTGATCCTTGGCGGCATCGCCATCCTGCTGATCGAACGCATGGTGACGCCCGGCCCTGCCACCAGCGTCGAGGCGATGCCTGCGCGTCTTTCGGCTGGCGTTGGCGTGGTGCAGTGCCTGGCGATGATCCCCGGTGTTTCGCGTTCCGGGGCAACCATCATGGGCGGCCTGCTGATGGGCCTCGACCGACGGACCGCCGCCGAGTTCAGCTTCTTCCTGGCGGTGCCGACGATGGCGGCCGCCACCGCCTACGCGCTGTACAAGGAACGGGCGCTGCTGAACCTCGATGATTTCGGGCTGATCGCCATCGGCTTCACGGTTGCCTTCGTGTCGGCGCTTCTGGTGGTCAGGTGGCTGGTGGACTTCGTGGGCCGCCACGGCTTTGCGCCTTTTGCCTGGTATCGGATCGTGCTGGGCACGGTTGCGCTGGTCTGGCTGCTGGCACGATAGTATCGAAATGGTCCTTTTTTATCCGATCAAACGGCTGCGATGGACGGCCTGTCAGGATTATTTCAGATAATAGGTCAGTGTTATTGCCCTTACTACTCGCCAGATGTTGCGGGTGCGCGTAGGCACGCTCCTCGAAACCCCGAATCGACGGCGAGGAACGGATGGCCGAAAACAGGATGCAGCGCTTTGTCCATCTGGGTCAGGCCTATCCGCAAAAGCGGGATGCCGGCGTCCGCACCGGCGACTTCGAGGAAATCAGCCCCGCGCTGCTGGCCGACAAGGCCGCCGAACAGGCCGCGCGCTGCGCCCAGTGCGGCGTTCCGTTCTGCCAGACCCACTGCCCGCTGGAAAACCACATCCCCGACTGGCTGAAGCTCGCCGCCGACGGCCGCCTGCGCGAAGCCTATGAGGTTTCCTCCTCCACCTCGACGATGCCGGAAATCTGCGGCCGCATCTGCCCGCAGGACAG
>NZ_DBNHFX010000060.1:0-29948 GCF_057137845.1 Sandaracinobacteroides sp.
CGTGGTCATGCTCGATCGACTGATAGACGTTGGCCAAGGTCTGCGCCTCGACGCCCTGTGCGGCGTCGACCACCAGCAGCGCGCCTTCGCAGGCCGCAAGGCTGCGGCTGACTTCATAGGCGAAATCCACATGGCCGGGCGTGTCCATCAGGTTCAGCACATAATTCTGGCCGTCGCTCGCCTTGTAGTCCAGGCGCACCGTCTGCGCCTTGATGGTGATGCCGCGCTCTTTCTCGATGTCCATGTTGTCGAGCACCTGCGCCGACATTTCACGGTCGGAAAGGCCGCCGCAGGCCTGAATCAGCCGGTCGGCAAGGGTCGACTTGCCGTGGTCGATATGGGCGATGATCGAGAAGTTGCGGATATGGGAAAGCGGGGTCATGCGCGCCCTCTAGGGATCAAAAGCGGTAAGGACAACGCCGGACCGCCGGACACCCGAACGTCAGCCGAAGCGGCGACGCAATTCCAACAGCGACAGCGCCGCAGCGACTGCTTCGCCCGCCTTGTTCTTGCGGGCCGGGTCGGCGCGTTCCAGCGCCTGCGCCTCGTTCTCGACCGTCAGAATGCCGTTGCCGACCGCCAGCCCGTCCAGCGTCAAGGCCATGATGCCGCGCGCGCTTTCGGTCGAGACGATTTCGAAATGGAAGGTTTCGCCCCGGATCACGCAGCCAAGCGCGAAATAGCCATCATAGCCGCCGGTTTCCGCCGCCAGCGCGATCGCCGCCGGGATTTCCAGCGCCCCCGGCACTTCGATCAGCTCATGCTTGTGGCCGCCCGCTTCCAGCGCGGCGACGGCGCCCTGCAACTGCAAATCGAAGATGTGCCGGTAGAAGCCCGCACCGACGAGGAGAATCTTTGCCATTTCAGCCTTCCTGCTGGCCGCCGAGCAGCGGGCGCTCACCCACCACCCTGAGCCCATACCCATCCAGGCCGACATAGGCGCGATGCCCTGTGGTGAGAAGCACCATGTCGGTGACACCCAGATCGACCAGCATCTGCGCGCCGACCCCCAGTTCCCTGACCGTCTGCTGCGCGTCCGGCCCGCGCGCCCGCACCTGATGCGACAGCGCGTCAACACGGGAATCGCGGATCAGCACCAGCACGCCCGCACCTTCTGCGGCGATCGCGTCCATCGCCTTCAGGATCAGGCCCGAACGGTCGCCGACTTCGCCGAACAGATCGGTATAGGCGTTCAGCACATGCACCCTCACCAGCGTCGGCTTGTCGGGGTCGATGCGCCCCTTTCGCAGCACCAGATGCTCGCAATATTCGGCGGTGTTGGCATAGGTCATCACCGTCCAGCGGCCGCCATGCTGGCTGTCCAGTTCCGCTTCGGCCACCTTCGCCAGCAGATGATCGTGGCGCATGCGATAGGCAATGAGGTCGCGGATGGTGCCGATCTTCAGCCCATGTTTTCTGGCAAACGGGATCAGGTCATCAAGGCGGGCCATCGAACCGTCCTCGTTCATGATCTCGCAGATCACGCCTGAAGGGTTCAGCCCGGCAAGGCGGCTGACATCGACCGCCGCTTCGGTGTGGCCGGCGCGGATCAGCACGCCGCCGTCGCGCGCGACCAGCGGGAACACATGCCCCGGCGTGACGATCGCTTCCGATCCCTTCAGCGCGTCGATCGCAACAGCGATGGTCCGCGCGCGGTCGGCGGCGGAAATGCCGGTGGTAACGCCGTCCTTCGCCTCGATCGAGACGGTGAACGCGGTTTCGTGCCGGGTGCGGTTCATCCGGCTCATCAGCGGCAGGCCAAGCTGGTCGACGCGGGTTTTCGTCATGGCAAGGCAGATCAGGCCACGGCCATGCGTCGCCATGAAGTTCACGGCGTCGGGCGTCGCCATCTGTGCCGGGACGATCAGGTCGCCTTCGTTTTCGCGTTCCTCGTCGTCGACCAGAATATACATGCGGCCATTGCGGGCTTCGGCAATGATTTCCTCGATCGGCACCAGCGGCGACGGGCCGGAGCCGTCCAGAAACGCCTCCAGCTTCGACAGCGTGTCGGCCGTCGGGTTCCAGCCCGGCTGGTCGAGGTCGCGCAGCGTGTTGGCGTGCAGCCCGGCAGCGCGGGCAAGCCCCGAGCGCGACAGGCCCGAAGCGGCGAGGTGGGAGCGAATCCGGTCGATCAGTTGCTGTGCCATGCCGCCGCATTCTCACATTGCAATGTGAGAAGCAACGACATTATCACATCAAATCGTCTGACTTGCCGCCCGCGCCTGCATCATGCGGGCCAGATAACGCGCCAGCACGTCGATCTCCAGATTGACGGCCTGCCCTGCCTTTGCGGTTCCAAGCGTCGTGCATTGCGCCGTGTGCGGGATGATGTTCAGGTGAAACAGCGCCGTGCCGTCCGCCGCATCCTCGACCGCATTGACGGTGAGGGAAATTCCGTCGACCGCGACGGAACCCTTGGCGGCGATCGAAGCGGCAAGCGCGGCCGGCGCCCGGATGGCGAAATGCAGCGACCCGTCGACCGGCTCCAGCCGTTCGATCGTGCCCACACCATCGACATGGCCGGTAACGATATGGCCGCCCAGTTCGTCACCCACCTTCAGCGCCCGTTCGAGGTTCAGCCGCGCACCCGGCGCCCAGTGGTCGGGCGCGGTGCGGGCCAGCGTTTCGCCCGACACATCGACGGTGAAGCAGTCCCCCGCCAGCGCCACCACGGTCAGGCAGACGCCTGAACAGGCGATCGAGGCGCCGATCGCCACGTCCGCAAGATCGCCGGTGCTGCGGATGCGCGCGCGCAGGTCAGCGTTCTGGTTGGTCTGCGCCTCGACGATTTCGCCGATCGCGGTGATGATGCCGGTGAACATGGCCTTCGCCTAGCGGTTCGCCAGATAGACCTCAAGCAGGTCCGGCCCCAGCGCACGCCGTTCAACGAGGCGCCACTGCCCGTGCGTCTGCGCCAGCGATTGCGGGTGCAGGCGCTCAAGGCCGATGCCTTGCCCGATCAGGATCGGTGCGCGCAGCAGCACCAGCCGGTCGACCCGCCGCTTGGCAAGCAGCCGCCCGGCCAGATCGCCGCCGCCTTCGCACAACAGCCGGTTCAGTTGTTCGCGCGCGGCAAAGGCATCCAGCGCCGCCATGTCGGGAAAGCCAAGGAAGCCATCGGCAACCGCGCCGCCGGTAAGCGCCGCCCGCAATGGCTGCGGCGCGTCCGATCCAGCAAGCCGGCAATCAAGACGCGGCGCATCGGCCCGCAATGTGCCGCCGCCGACGAAAACCAGATCGGCTTCGGCCCGCAGCGCATGGGCGTAACGGCGCGCCGCATCGCCGGTGATCCACTGGCTCTGCCCATCCGCCATCGCCAGCCGCCCATCCAGCGACAGAGCCAGCTTCAGCGTAAGTTCCGCCTGCCCGCCTGCCATCCGGCTGGCAAAGCCCGCAAGTTCGGCGCGCGCTTCCGCCTCCAGCACGCCCGCCGTCACGCCGATGCCCGCATCCCGCAGCCGGGCGATGCCGCGCCCGGCCGTGCGGGGGTCGGGGTCGGTGATCGCAACGACGCAGCGGCCGATACCGGCTGCCACCAGTTCGTCGGCACAGGCAGGGCCGCGCCGGCTTTGGTGGGCGCAGGGTTCCAGCGTGACATAGGCCGTCGCCCCGCGTGCGGCCGCACCCGCCTGCGCCAGCGCTGCATGTTCGGCGTGCGGGCGGCCGGTGTCTGCGGTGTGGCCGCGCCCGACCACGGTTCCATGCTGCACCAGCAGGCAGCCGACATTGGGGTTGGCGCCGGTTCGTCCGCGCCCGCGCCGCGCCAGCGCCAGCGCCGCCGCCATCCACCGGCGGTCGTCGGCGGCGGTCACGTCAGCTCGTGGCCTGGCGGGCGGCGGCGCGTTCGGCTGCAAGCGCCTTTTCGCGTGCCTGCTGCTGTTCCAGCGCGCGGCGGTTGGCGGCGACTTCGGCGCGCAGCCTGTCCATCGCTTCCTCGCGGTCGCGGATGGCGTCCTCGGCGGTGCGGTCGGCGCCCCAGCTCTGCATGAAGACGATGCGTTCCGGCACCGAAATCCCGCTGTCCATGGCGACGAGGAAGCCGATCACGATGGCAAAGCCCATCGCCAGCGCAATGACGCCGCTGATCAGCCGGTGCGGCGCGATCGAGCGCAGCCGCGCCACCAGCCCCCTGGGCCGGTTGTTCCACGAAAAACCTTCCGCCTGTTCGAGGTCGCGCCGCATCAGGATCGCGCGGCGGCGCGCGTCGTCGTCGTCGGACTGTTCCTGTGCGGGGAACGGCAGTGCGGTTTTTTCCGCTTTCGGCTTCTTCATCGCCATCGGCGTGGTTGCCCTTGCGCTTTCCCTGCTGCCGGCGCGATCGTCAGACCCGCATCGGCATCAGCACATAGAGCGCCTGCGAGCCTTCGCCTTCACGGATGAGGGTGGGCTGGGTGGCGTCGGCCATGTGCACCTCGACCAGCTCGCTTTCGATCTGGGCAAGGATGTCGAGCAGGTAGCGGCTGTTGAAGCCCACTTCGAAGCTGCCCGACGAATAATCGGCGGGCACGTCTTCCGAGGCGGTGCCGTTTTCCGGGCTGGTGACGGACAGCGTCACCCGGTCGCGGTCGAGGCTGAGCTTCACCGCGCGGGTTTTCTCGCTGGCGATCGCCGTCACCCGGTCGACGCCTTCGGCCAGCGTTGCCGGATCGATCTTCAGCAGCTTGTCGTTCGCCGTCGGGATGACGCGGCTGTAATCCGGGAAGGTGCCGTCGATCAGCTTCGAGGTAAGCACGGCATTGCCGATGGCAAAGCGGATCTTGGTCGGCGACAGCGCGATCGAGACTTCACCCTCGCGTTCGTCGAGGAGCTTGCGCACTTCGGACACGCATTTGCGCGGGACGATCACGTCGGGCATGCCCGTCGCGCCTTCCGGCAGCGGCACTTCGACGCGGGCAAGCCGGTGCCCGTCGGTCGCGACGGCGCGCAGAGTGCCGGCGTTCGCCGGGGCATGCAGGAAGATGCCGTTCAGATAGTAGCGGGTTTCCTCGGTCGAGATAGCGAAGCGGGTGTGGTCGATCAGGTTGACCAGCACTTCGGCCGCAAGTGCGAACTGCACCGGCAGGTCGCTTTCGCCGATCACCGGGAAATCCTCGCGCGGGAGGGTCTGCAACTGGAAGCGCGCGCGCCCGGCCGTCACCGCCATCTTCGCGCCGCTGGCGTCGAGCGTGACCTGCGCGCCATCGGGAATCTTGCGGACGATATCGAACAGGGTGTGGGCGGAAACCGTTGTCGCGCCTGCCGATTCGACGGTGGCCGCCGCTTCCTCGACGATCTGGAGATCGAGGTCCGTCGCCATCAGCTTCAGCGACTGCCCGTCGGCCGACAGCAGCACGTTCGACAGGATCGGAATGGTGTTGCGGCGTTCGACGACCGACTGCACATGCCCGAGCGCCTTCAACAGGGTGGCGCGTTCGACGACCAGCTTCATGCGTTCCTTGTTCCTTGAAAGCGTGGATTGAAAGCGTTGGTTTAGCCTGCCCTCTATACAGAAGGCGTGCGCCGGTGAAAGCACCAATGCAACAGCCCGACGCAGGAAGCCCGCCGCCATTGGCGGCCGCAGCGTTTGTGGCTAGGGTTGCGCCATGCTGTTCCTGTTCTCGGCGCTGGTCGTGCTGTTGCTGACGGGCGCCGCATGGGCGTTCGGCTTTCGCGCGCAGCCCGTGCTGGACCGGCAATCCGCAATCGCCGAAGCAGAAGGCCGCCTTGCCGGATTCCGCACGGCGCAGGTTGCGCTGGCCGATTGCGGGCGCGGCGCGGTGTTGCAGGGAGCCGACGGGCGGCTGGCCGTGCTGATTCCCTTCGGCGACGGCTGGCTGGCGAGGCTGCTGCCGCCCGGCGCCCGGCTGGCGCACAACGAAGGGCGGATCGTCGCCGGGCTGGCGGAACCGATGCTGCGTGCGCCATCCCTGGCGCTGGCAGCGCCGCCCCGGTGGCTCTTGGCGCATCTGCCATGACCGCCGCCCAGCCGGCCGCGCTTCCCGACCCGACGCAATGGGCGATTCCGGCGTTCGTGGCGCTGATCCTGCTCGAAATGTGGCTGACGAAGCGGCGCTGCGTCGGCCGCTACGACTGGCGCGACACCGGCACCTCGCTCAGCCTCGGGCTTGGCAGCATCCTGTTCGGCGCCATGACGGCGGGCGCGGTGCTGGCGCTTTCGATGTGGGTGTTCGGCTTCGCGCTGTTCCCCGTTCCATGGACATGGTGGGCGTTCGTGCTGTGCTTCGTCCTCGACGATCTGGCCTATTATGTGTTCCATCGCACCGCGCACCGGGTGCGCTGGTTCTGGGCAAGCCATGTCATCCACCATTCGTCGCAGCACTATAACCTGACGACGGCGCTGCGGCAGACATGGACCGGCTTCTTCAGTTTCGGCTTCCTGTTCCGGCTGCCGCTGTTCCTGATCGGCTTCCCGCCGGCGATGGTGTTTTTCTGCGCCGGGCTGAACCTCGTCTATCAGTTCTGGATCCATACCGAACAGATCGGGCGGCTGCCGCCATGGTTCGAAGCGGTGATGAACACGCCTTCGCACCATCGCGTGCATCATGCCGTCAACCCGCGCTATCTCGATCGCAACTACGCCGGTGTATTCATCGTCTGGGACAGGCTGTTCGGCACCTTCGAACCAGAGCTGGATACCGACCGCCCGCGCTATGGCATCGTCCATGCACTGCCCAGCTTCAACCCGCTGTGGGCGGCGGTGCATGAATGGGCGGGGATCGCCCGCGATGCGCGCCTGGCGCGCGGCCCGCGCGAGCTTTGCGGGCGGCTGTTCGGTCCGCCCGGCTGGCAGCCCGGCGGCGCCGGTGATACGTCAGAGTCAATCCGGGCGCGCGCACTGGCGGCGGGCGGTTCCGGAACCGATACGGCAGGGGAAAACTGAAATGGCGCGCAAGTTCCTGTGGGTGGTGGCGATCCTCGTCGCCCTGGTGCTGCTGGTTGCGATCCTGTGGCGGGCCTTCGCCGAACCGCTGATGCGCTTCGCCTTCGTTCCGGGCAAAAGCTACGCTGAATCCACACTCGCCCCCGCGCCCGACTATGCGGCCCGGCAAAGCTGGATCGCCCGCCCCGACATTGCCGGCAACCCGGCGCTCTGGGCGCCGGAGGGCTTCAGTGCCGCGCCGCGCCCGGCGGCCGCCGTGTTCTTCGTCAGCCCGACTGCATGGTTCGGCCGCAACCAGTGGAACGCCCCGCTCGACGACGAAGCAACGAACGAGCGGCTGGACAAGTTCACCCGGATGCAGGCGACGGTGTTCAACGGCGTCGCCGATGTGTGGGTACCGCGCTACCGGCAGGCAACGCTCGGCGCGTTCCTGAAGCCCGGACCCGATGCGGCAAAGGCGCTGGCGCTTGCCTATGGCGACGTCGAACACGCGTTCGACCAGTTCCTCGCCAGCCAGCCCGCCGACCGGCCGATCATTCTGGCCGGTCACAGCCAGGGGGCGCTGCACACGCTGCACCTGCTGACGCAACGGCGGGCGGCCCTCGGCGACCGGCTGGTCGCAGCCTATGTGATCGGCTGGCCGGTGGTCGAACCGGGCGACGGCGCAAAAACCGGCGTTCCGCCCTGCACCGCGCCTGCCCAGGCCGGCTGCATGCTTGGCTGGCAGTCCTACGCCGCCGACGGCGATCTCGAACAGGCATTGCAGCAGTTCGCCAAAGTGCCCGACCTTTCGGGCCAGCCGGTCGGCACGCGGCCGATGCTTTGCGTAAACCCGCTGACCGGGGCAGGCGGCGCAGCTCCGCCCGAACGCAATCTGGGGATGCTGGCCGGGGAAGAATTGCAGCCGCGCAAGGTGGGCGCTTCGTGCGCCCCGCACGGGCTGCTGCTGATCGCCCCCACCCCCGGCAACGCCGGCCCCTATGTGATGCCGGGCGGCAACTTCCACGTCTATGACTTTGGGCTGTTCTGGGCGAACATCCGCGCCGACGTCGAGGCCCGGCTGTCGGCGCATGGCGCCGCCCGGCTGCCGGCCGAAGCGGCGATGACCGACACGCCATGACAGCAGGCCAGCCGCCGCAGCGCCCCACCGTCACGCCCGACGCCGATCTCTTCGCCAGCCTGCTGCCGCGCCGTGGCCGGCTGCTGGCGCTCGATGTCGGCACGCGCACCATTGGTCTTGCCACCGCCAGCGCCGACTGGGGCTTCGCGACGGCGCGCGAAACACTGCGGCGCACCAAGGCCGCCGCCGATATCGCGGCCCTTGCCGCGTTCATCGCGAAGGAAAGCGTGGTCGGGCTGGTCGTCGGCCTGCCGCTGTCCCTCGACGGCAGCGACAGCACCCGCACCCAGTCGGTCCGGGCGCAGGCGCGCAACTTCGGGCAGGCATTGCGGCTGCCGGTGCTGCTGTGGGACGAACGCTGGTCGACCGCCGCCGTCGAACGGGCGATGATCGACGCCGATATCAGCCGGGCCAAACGCGCCGAACGGGTTGATGCACTGGCTGCCGCACACATACTCGAAGGTGCGCTTGCCCGCCTTGCCCATGTCCGGTCACAGGGCTAATGGCCGTGGCGTGAATACCGAAGAAGGCGCACGCGCGTATCCGCACCGGCATCTGCTGGGGATCGAAGGCCTCTATCCGTGGGAAATCAGCTTCCTGCTGGACGAGGCCGAGCAATGGGCAGAGGCCGGCCGCCGTGCCCGCAAGCATGACGATCGCCTGTCCGGCCTGACCCAGATCAACGCCTTCTTCGAGAACAGCACCCGTACGCTCCTCAGCTTCGAAATCGCCGGCAAGCGGCTGGGGGCCGACGTCGTCAATCTGGCGACAGGCGTATCCAGCCTGAAGAAAGGCGAAACGCTGCTCGATACCGCGCTCACCCTGAACGCCATGCGGCCCGACGTCCTCGTCATCCGCCACGACAGTTCGGGCGCGGTGGCGCTGATCGCCGAAAAAGTCGACTGCCCGGTGCTGAACGCCGGAGACGGCCGCCACGAACATCCGACGCAGGCGCTCCTCGATGCGCTGACGATCCGCCGGCGCAAGGGCGGGCTTGCCGGGCTGAAAGTGGCGATCTGCGGCGACATCCTGCACAGCCGGGTCGCCCGGTCGAACTTCCATCTGCTGACGGCGCTTGGCGCCGAAGTGCGCGCCGTCGCCCCGCCGACCCTGCTGCCGGCCCATGCGGAACGGCTAGGGGTTCAGGCCTTCACCGACATGGAAGAAGGCATTGCCGGCGCCGATGTGGTGATGATGCTGCGGCTGCAACTGGAACGCATGGATGGCGCCTATGTGCCATCGACGCGCGAATATTTCCGCCGCTTCGGCCTGACGCGCGCACGGCTGGCGGCGGCGGCGCCCGATGTGCTGGTGATGCATCCGGGACCGATGAACCGGGGTGTCGAAATCGATTCGGCGGTTGCCGACGACATCCAGCGGTCGGCCATCACCGAACAGGTGGAAATGGGGGTGGCGGTGCGGATGGCGTGCCTCGATGTCCTTACCCGCGCACGGAGGGGGGAAGCCTGATGCGGCCGGTTCTGTTCAGGGGCGCGCTGCTCGTCGATCCGATGGCGGCGGACTGCCCGGCCGGCGGCGCACCCGGCGACCTGCTGGTGGCTGATCGGGCGATCGCTGCAGTCGGCGTCGGCCTTGCAGCGCCCGACGGCGCGGACGTAATCGAATGCGGCGGGCTGGTGCTTGCCCCCGGCCTGATCGACGCCACCATTTTCCGCACCGATGTTGCAGCGGCAGTTGCCGGCGGCATCACCAGCGCGCTGCTGATGCCCGACCAGTCGCCGCCGCTCGATGATCCGGCGCTGATCGAGCGGGCGGAACGGCTTGGCAAGCCGCGGCTCTGGGTGCGCCCGATGGCCGCCGCGACGCGCGGGCTGAACGGCCGCGAACTGGCTGAACTCGGCCTCATGCGCGAAGCAGGCGCCGTCGCCGTCGCCACCGGCCGCGCGGCGATCGCCGACGCACAGGTGATGCTGCGGCTGCTGCGCTATGCGGCGGGACTGAACATGGTGGTGGTGGCGCATGGCGAATGCCCGGCGCTGTCGCACGGGGCGGTCGCGACCGAAGGCGAATATGCCACCCGCATGGGCCTGCCCACTGCGCCAGCCTGCGCGGAATCGGTGCAGATCGCACGCGACATCCGCCTTGCGCAGGAAGCAGGCGCTGCACTGCACATCGCCTGCGTCAGCACGGCAGAAGGGGTCGAACTTGTCCGCCGCGCGCGGGCCGATGGGCAGAATGTGTCGGCAGGCACCGCGCCTGCCTATGCGCTGCTCTCGGAAACCGCGCTCGCCGGCTACCGGAGCTTTGCCCGGCTGTCGCCGCCGCTCAGGCTGGAGGCCGACCGGCTGGCGGTACGCGAAGGGCTGGCCGACGGCACGCTGTCGATGCTGGTCAGCCGCCACGACCCCCGCACCGAGGAAGAAAAACGCCTGCCGTTCAGCGACGCCGAACCAGGGGCGGCGGGTGCGGCAACGCTGCTGGCCCTTGGGCTGACGCTGGTGCACGACGAGGTGCTGCCGCTCGCGCGGCTGTTGCAGTTGCTGTCGGCCAACCCCGCCCGCCGGTTCGGCCTTGCCGGGGGCACGCTGGCGGCCGGCGCACCCGCCGATCTGCTGCTGTTCGATCCCGGCGCGCCATGGCGTATCGACGCCGGCAGCCTGCCCGGCCTTTCCGGCAACACCCCGTTCGACGGCCTGCCGGTGCAGGGCCGCGTGAAACGGCTGATGAAGGGCGGAGAGTGGCTTTGCTGATGCGCCACCTGCTGCTGGCTGGCCCGCTGCTGCTGGCCGCCCCTGCCGTTGCCAGCGTGCAGACCGGCGCCGAAAAATGGAACGCCGGAGACTGGGCGGGGGCGATCGCGCAGTGGACGGCGCCCGCCGCGCGCGGCGACGCCGATGCGCTGTTCAACATGGGGCAGGCCTACCGGCTGGGCCGGGGCGTCGGGCAAAGCAACGCCACCGCGATCGACTATTACCGCCGCGCGGCCGACCGGGGCCATGTCGGCGCGATGACCAATCTGGGCATCACCCTCTATCAGGAAGGCCGCAAGACCGAGGCGCTGAACCAGTTGCGCCAGGCGGCCGAAAAAGGCGACCTCAGGGCCTCCTATGTGCTTGGCGTCGCAACCTTCGGCGGTGATGGCGCGCCCCGTAATCCGGCGCTCGGCTATGCCTATGTCGTTCGCGCGCGCGATGGCGGGCTGGCGCTGGCAGGCGCACAGGCCGCCCGGATGGCCACCCTGATGACCGAGGCTGATCGCGCACGCGGCAATGCCGCCGCCGCTGCGCTTGCAACGGGAAAGCCGGTTGCCGTGGTGCTGGCGGAACTCGCCAGCCCGGTAGCGACGATGACGGCAGAAGCCGAACCGCAGACCACCGCCGCCGAAGACGAGGACAGCGCCGAGTACAACAGCAGGGAACCCGCCGAACCCAGCAAACCAAAGCCCGCCGACAGCGCCACCCGCAACGCTCCGCGGCCGCCGAAGGCCGAGGAAGCGGCAGAGCAGGCCCCAGCCCGGACAGACAGGAAGCGCGAGGAAAAAAGCGCGGAAAAGAACACAGGCAAGAGTGCCGACAAGGGCCACGACAAGCAGGCCGCATCGGCAAAATCCGCCAGATCCGACGACGAAGCGGAAGCCGGCGGCTGGAAGGTGCAGTTGGGCGCCTACGCCTCCGAAGGCGCGGCCCGCACCGCATGGGCAACGCTCGTCTCGCAGTCGGCAAAGCTGCTGAAGGGGCGCAAGCCGATCTATGCGCCGCGCGGCAATCTCGTCAGGTTGCAGGTGGGTGCACATGCCGAACGTGCGGATGCAGCCGAACTCTGCGCCAAACTGTCAGCGGCCGGCCGCCCCTGTTTCGTGACCCGCTGAAGCCGGCGAAAAGCCGAATCGGGCGAAAAAAAGCCGCTGCACTTTGCAGCGCAGCGGCCAGGGTTCAGGGAGGGAATGCCGCGCAGCCGGAACGGCGCGACGGCACCCGTGCAGGCGGCAAAGGGGGATAAAGCCAACCCGCAAAGCCAATCTGTGACTTCGCCAGTTGGATTTCAAGGCCGCGTTTCACCGGACGGCGGACAAATTGTCGCTGCCGGCGCCAGCTCTCAGACGCGCTGATACCGGGTGACGGCGCCGTCCTCCGTCCGCTGCACCTGTCCGTGGCGATGCAGCCAGTGCAGATGGGCGATGGCCTCGCCGGTGGCCATTTGCAGTTCGTCCGGGCGGATCGGCTTGCCGAAGATGGTGGCGAAACATTCATGCGCGCTTACCGGCCGGGCACAGAAGTCGCGAAGGGCGGAAAGCTTGGCGTGATGGTCGGCGGCCAACTGGTCCAGCCTTACATGCAGCCCGGTGAACGGTTCGTTGTGGGCGGGCAGCACCAGCGTATCGGCTGGCAGGCCCTTCAGCCGCTCGATGCTGTCCAGCCATTCGCCCAGCGGATCGGCGTCAGGCTCGGTCGGATAGACGGATACGTTGGAAGTGATGCGCGGCAGCACCTGATCGCCGGAAATCAGAATGTGCCGGTCGGCGTCGAACAGGCAGATATGTTCGGGGCTGTGGCCGGAACCCACAACCAGCGTCCAGCGGCGGTTGCCGATCGACAGTTCGTCCCCGGCCTTCAGCCGCCGATAGCCAACGGGAAGCCGGTGAACCGCCATGCTGAACCGGCCCCAGGCGCTGTTGCGCAGCGCTTCGAGATCGGCATGCGGCCAGCCCGCCGCCGCATAAAAGCGCAGGGCTTCCTCGGGGGTGCGCTCGGCGATGTCCAGCGTCAGGCTGCGGGCGGTCAGGAATTCGCCCCGGCTGATGTCGATCGGAATCTGCCATTTCGCCGCGATCCACGCGGCAAGGCCGATATGGTCGGGGTGATAATGGGTGACGATCACCCGCCCGACCGGCTTGCCGGCCAGCGGCCCTTCGAACAGGCCGCGCCACAGCGCCTTGTTGGTATCCGACGGAAAGCCGGTATCGACGATCGCCCAATGGTCGCCGCCATCGAGCACCCAGAGGTTGATGTGATCCAGACTGAACGGCAGCGGCATCCGCGTCCAGAAGATGCCCGGCGCCACTTCCAGCAATGCCCCATCGGCCGGAATATGCGTGCCGTGCGGGTAGGTCAGCCCGCCCCGCACCACCGCATCGTCCGGCGCAGGCGGGATCATTCCGCGCCCTGATCCTTTTGCCGGAACAGCGTTTCGGCGGTGTGCTCACGCGGCGCCGCTTCTTCGCCGTCTGTGTTGCGGGCGTCGCGTTCGGCGTGAAGATCGGCCAGAATCGCCTCGCGGTCGGCCCCCAGCCTGCCGTCGTCGGTGCCGGAAAGGCCGGCCTTCACCGCCGCCACGGCCACCAGCCCATCCAGTTCGCGCTGCGAACAGAGGCCGAGGGTAACGGGGTCGCGCGGGGTGATGTTGGCGATGTTCCAGTGCTCGCGGTTGCGGATCGCGGCGATCGTGGTCTTGGTGGTGCCGATCAGCCTGGAAATCTGCGCGTCGGTGATTTCCGGATGATGCTTGATGATCCAGGCGATGCCGTCGGGCTTGCCTTCGCGCTTTGCCAGCGGCGTATAGCGCGGCCCGGAAGTGCGGCGCACCTGCGCCGGGCCGGCGGTGATCTTCAAGCGGTAGGACGGGTCGGCGTGGCCGCGATCGATCTCCGACTGCTCAAGCTCGCTCGCGCGGACGGGGTCGCGCGGGGTCAGCTTGGTCGCGGCGGTTTCATCGGCGATGGCCTGCACTTCCAGAACGTGGATCTGGCAGAAGGCGGCGATCTGCGCAAAGGTAAGGCCGGTGTTCTGCACCAGCCAGGTGGCGGTGGCGTGCGGCATCAGCGGCTGGGCCTGCTTCACCTGCTTCGGGCTGTTGGCCATTGGGCGTTCCTCAAGCTTTTGGGAATCGGGAAAACAAACGGCCACCCCGCAAGGGATGGCCGACAGCCTTGCAGCCTAGGGCGTGGAACGGCGAAGCGCAAGGCTTGATGCGCGGGCGGGTGCCGCCCAGCAGTCGATACCGCCGAAACCCGCCGCCCCAAGCGCCGCCATGGCCTGCGCGCGCGCCGCCGTCATGCCGCCAAGCGCCAGCACCGGCCCAGGCGCTGCACGGGCGACAAGCGCAAAGCGCACCGGCCCGAGCGTCGGCGCGCCGGGGTGGGTGGCAGTCGCAAATACCGGCGACAGGAACACGATGTCGGCGCCCTGCATGAAAGCGCGCCGCAGTTCCCGCCCGGAATGCGCCGAGGCCGTGACCGGCCCGCGCGCCCTTCCCGCCATCCTGTGCCGATGCTGCGCCCGCAGGTGCAGCCCGTCGGCAGGCAGGCTGCCATCTGCAACCACCAGCAGCCGTCGCTTGCGGGCAATGGCCAGCACCCGCGCGAACAGCGCCCGGCGGCGGTGCGCCGCCCAGCCGTAATGGCGGAAGATGATCCCCGCCCCCACAGGCAACCGCCCGATCGCCCGCCACAGCGGGTCGGCCGGCGATTCGCCCCCCAGCCGCTCGTCGGTGAACAGCCATTGGCGGGGCAGCCCCCGATTTGCGCCGTGCTTCCGGCTTGAGCGTTCCACCAATGCGCTTTACCGGCGGGGCATGAAGAAGGCCACCGCCCTTGCCGCCCCCCAGCCCGAAGGCGACGCCGCCGAACGGCTGGCCGAAATCCGCGCGCAATTGCAGCGCGCCGCCGCTGCAGGCGGGCACAAGCCGCCAAAGCTCATCGCCATTTCGAAAAGCTTCGACGCCACGGCGATCCGGCCGCTGGTTGCAGCGGGCCAGCGCCTGTTCGGCGAAAACCGCGTGCAGGAAGCAGCAGCGAAATGGCCCGAACTGATCGCCGGGCAGCCGGATATCGAACTGCACCTCGTCGGGCAGTTGCAGTCGAACAAGGCGGCCGATGCGGTTGCGCTGTTCGCCGCCATCCACAGCCTCGACCGCCCGTCGCTGGTGCGGGCGCTGGCGGCGGCCTGCGAAAAGGCGGGCCGGCAGCCGGAACTGTTCGCGCAGGTGAACATCGGCGACGAACCGCAAAAGGGTGGCGTTTCGATCACCGGCCTGCCCGATCTGCTGCAACTGGCGGCCGATGCCGGGCTTGGCGTGGCCGGGCTGATGGCCGTGCCGCCGGCCGACAAGGACGGCGCCCCCTATTTCGCGCTGCTGGCGACGCTTGCCGCACGGCACGGGCTTTCCGGTCTCAGCATGGGCATGAGCAGCGATTACGACATTGCCGCCACATTGGGGGCGACGCATGTGCGCGTCGGCTCGGCGCTGTTCGGCGGGCGGGCGGCTGGCACAAGGTAAACGGACGTTCAACCTGAATCGGCCCGATTAGTGTAACGCACTGTCACATTCCGCAGTGCAGCACTTGTCATAAGGCAGGCCGGGCGCATATTACAGCCATAGTGTTGGTTGTTGCTTGGGTCGGCCAAGTGTTTCCGTAAAGTCGGGGATGGCTTTTGCGGAATTCACGTCGCCCCGTTTTTGATGGGTTGGAAATCATGATTGGCATGAAGGAAATCTGCGCCCTGCTTCTGGCGGGGGGCATGGGCGCTGGCTCGGTCGTGACCGTTCAGAAGATCAGGCCCGCCGTCTCGAAGCCGCGCGCAAAGCCCGCTGTGCCCAAGGCGCACAAGACTGCGTCGCGCAACGTCACCAATGCGCAGATCCTCGATTGCCCGACGCCTGCCCTGGCGATGGGCGGCGCGCTGCCGGAACTGGCGGCAATCCCCACCTTCGGGACAACGCTTCCCGGCACTTCGGAAGTCGCGGGCTGGCCCGGTGGTGGCGGCGTCCTCATTCCGCCGGTGATCGGCGGCGGTGGCGGCGGCGGCGGCGGGGGCGGCAGCTCCGGCCCCGATATCGGCCCAAACCCTGAACCGGTGCCGGGCGTGCCGCAACCGGCAAGCTGGGCAATGATGCTGACAGGCTTCGGCCTGGTCGGGCTGGCCCTGCGCAAGGGCAGCGATACCGCCCCCGCGACGGAAGATCAGCGCCAGGCCTGAACCGGCCCCCGCATCGAACGGCACCACAAGGCCCGGAGGACCAGTTCCTCCGGGCCTTGTTGCATGCACGGCCCGCGCACCCGCACAAACGAAAGGCGCCACCGCGGTTCCCCGCGATGGCGCCCGATTAAGCTGCTGCTGCCAGCCTTAGCCGACCAGCCGCGTCTTGCCGTCGCCCAGAAGGCCGTCCTTCGGGCACTTCATCACCATGGTGATGTCGTCATAGTCCTTGTCCGAGCCGCTGGATGGCGGACGGTCTTCCCAGCCGAAATACATGAACTTGCCGGGAAGGCAGGGCTGCTTTTCCACCTTGGGCGTGCGGTTGGTGCCCTTGGGCACCTGCGCGCCCGATTTCGACGGATCGCACTTGTCCATGGTGTCGCAGCGCACCGATTCCAGGATCGTTTCGCCAAGGCCGCCATAGGTTTCGACGCCCGCCGAAATGGTGGTGTCGGTATAGTGGTTGTATTCGCCGGCGTTCGACCACTGCGTCGCAGTCGCCAGCTTGCCGGGTTGCTTCACCTCGCGGATGTTGCGCAGCCGGAAGCTCAGCGACTGGCCCTGCTTGTCGCACTTGGGCCAGACCAGCGGATCGTCGGCCAGATCGGTCACCCGGCCGTTGCTGCGGGTGATGACGCTGCCGCGCTTGATCTTCTTCTTGCTGTTGTTGGGGTCTGTCACCAGTTCTTCCGGGTTCCAGTTGTTCCCCACCAGCGTCATCTGCGAGCGCTTGGCCGCTGCATTGCCGGTAGCATTCTTGTCGTAACAATAGGCATAGACTTCGTTATAGTCCCATGCGTTGTTGTCCAGCAGGAAGCGCTCGGGCGGTTCGTACTGCACGTTCAACTGGCGGGCGGCGGTTGCCGCCACGCTCATGGAAACGTCGTCCGGGCCCCAGAACACCGACATGATCCTGTGCGCCGCGTTGCCGCGATCGGGCGACCGTTCGGCCCGCACCCTGACGGCATTGGCGGTCGGGCCGACTCCAGGCACGAAGCCGTTCGCCGTCGAGAAGTTGCCGACGGTGACATCCGAGTTGATCGTCACGTTGCCATAATCGCCGGGCACGTTCAGTTGCGCGAACTTCACCGCTTCCGACACGGTTTTCGTTGGCGCATCCAGTGCCTTGACCCCGGCCAGCGCCCCGGCGTCCGCCGCCGACTGCATCCGCCCGGCGACCAGCCGGTAATTGGTGAAATCGATCGCGAAGCCGACCGAGCCGACCAGCACCGGCACCGACAATGCGAAAAAGATCGCCGCCATGCCGGAGCGATCGCTGCGCAAGGCATCGAGCCTTGCTTTCATGTTGTTACGCACACTCATTTTCCAGGCTCCACGAATGGCAGTTCCTGTTTCATCTCGACACTTGCCGCGATGTCGCCCGTCTGGGCAGCAGTATAGAATCGGAACGGAGACGCCTTCGAGATCGGCACATCCACTTCCATGGTATAGACGTTGGTGGCGGGGTTCCCCGGCGCACTTTGCGTCAGCAGCACTGTGGCGTTGTCGCGGGCCCAGCCCGGCAGACGCGCCTTCAGCACGGTTTCGGCGTTGGCGGCCGGCACCGTGTTCACTGCAACCTGCCGCGCCACGTCGCGCGCTGCGGCCTGCATGGAGCCATAGGTGAAATAGACGAAGCTATATTCGACCATGCCCATGAACATGCCGATGAAGAGCGGCATCACCAGTCCGAACTCGGCAGCCACCGAGCCTTTCCGATCCCGCCCCAGCTTTCCTGGCATCTTCATACGGATTCCTTTCATGTTGCCTTCCTCCTGCAACTTATGTTTCTCGTCCGTAATAATGTGAATGTCCGGTTGTATCTGCCTGAACCGCCCGGGAGTCAATATCCGTTAACGTCTGAAGGGTTACGGCGGTTTGCTATTTTACAATTGCGCCCAGCCCGGCCGTCGCCGGTGTAATGAATCCCGCGCGCAAGGGGCGACCGCCTGGATCGCCGGGCGGCGCCGGCAGGCGCGAATCGGTCAAGCCCGAATCGCGGCCGAATCGGATGATTTGCCGCCGATTCGATGCTGAACGCCAGTTTTACGACTCGGACAGCGCGAAATGTTGCGCCGTTTGATCGCCGGGCTTGGCGGAAAAAACCCGACATGGCCTATGCCGTATCAAGCCTATATATAGTGGGCACTTGCGCCCCTTGCCGCTTGCCGTGGTGGTTTTCGCCAGCGGGCAACCCGGATGCGGCAGTTCTGCAACAGCTTGCTACAATGTGAACCATTGCAAAAAACCAGCCGGTTCCAAGGGGTTTCGGGTGCTTTTTAGGTTGCAAGCCGAAATGGACAGGGTTAACAGTCGTGGCAGAGGCAGTGCCCAATGGCCGCCCCTACCCTGTCTGAAAATGGGGGCGGGCGAACCGGGCAGGGCTTCCGGCCGCAAGAAGCAACAATGGATAATCCGCGGTCAACGATAATGCCGGAAAATCCGGCCAACTGAATAAGGGACGTCGCTATGAAAAACTTCCTGCAAAAGCTCCTCGGTGACAAGGCTGGCGCTTCGGCCGCCGAATATGCTCTGATCCTCGCCGTGTTCGGTGGCGCCGTCGTGATCGGCGTGACTGCGCTTGGCAACGGCTTCAAGACGCAGATGAACGCCTCGAAGGCGACCATCGAGAAGGACTACAGCAAGTAAGCCAGCGTTTCGCCCCGCGCGCCGTTCGGGATTGCGCGGGGCAATGCAGCTAAAGCCCCCGGCTCGCAGCGCATCATGCGCCGGCCACACAAGAAGGGTGATGTCATGAAAATCTTCCTGCAAAATCTTCTGGGTGACAAGGCTGGCGCTTCGGCCGCCGAATATGCCCTCATCCTCGCCGTCTTCGGCGGCGCTGTCGTGATCGGCGTGACTGCGCTGGGCGATGGCTTCAAGACGCAGATGAACGCCTCGAAGGCGGCCATCGAGAAGGACTACAGCAAGTAAGCCGCGCTTCGCCCGCGCGGGACGGCCCATCGCCGTCGCGCGGGCGGGCTGCGATCCGCCCAGGCCCCGCAATACCGGCTCGCGCAGGCTGCCGGTCAACGAGAAGGGGGAATGCCGTGAAAGCCATGTTGCTGCAATTTCTGTTCAGCAGGTCCGGCGCTTCGGCCGCCGAATATGCCCTGATCCTGGCGGTGATGTGCAGCGCAGTGGTGATCGGCATCATGGCGGTATCGGATGGCTTCGAAAACCAGATGCTGAAATCGCAGACGGCGATCGAAAAGGATTATCAAAGTTAATCTGAACGACTCGTCAGCAATTTTCAATATTCATCATGGCTCTGGTGTCTAATGGCATCAGAGCCATATTTTATTTATCTTGCCAGTGTGTGTGATAATTCAGCAACAGGTTGTTCGATTTAACAATTTGCATTTTACATATTGCTTGAATTGTAAATTGATAGTAGCGAACATTCCATCAGGCGCCGAATCGGCCTGCCGGTGAAGGCGCCCAAAAACAACAATAAAGGGTCCAAGGGATCATGCGTCGATCCTCCATTTTTCTGCTCGTGGGTGCCGTCCTCCTCGGCCTGATGGCCGTGCTGGGGATGAAAACGGTGCTGAACAAGGGCGGCGGGGAAGCCCCCCAGGCGCCGCAGACCTTCATCGTGGTCGCGGCCAAACCCATCAAGTTCGGTGACAAGGTGACGGCCGATGTTCTGAAGCCGGTGCCGTGGCCCGGTGCGGCGCCCGAAGGTGCCTACACCGACGTCCGCGAAGCCGTAGCCGACGGCAACCGCACCGCCCTGCGCGAGATCAAGGACGGCGAGCCGGTTCTGGCGGTCGCCGTATCGGGCGAAATCGGCCGGCTGGCCTCGTCGTCGCAGCTCGGCCCCGACATGCGGGCGATCGCCATTCCGCTGACCGAAGTGTCGGGCGCCGGCGGCTTCATCGCACCCGGAGACCGGGTGGATGTGCTGCTGACCCGCAACTTCGGCGACAAGGCGGCCTATGTCGCGCCGATCGTGCAGGGCGCAAGAGTATTGGCGATCGGCCAGTCTCAGGACCCCTCGCAGGCGGAACCCAAGATCGTCAATTCCGCCACGCTGGAAGTGACGCCGGGCGAGGCGCAGAAAGTGGCGCTGGCACAGAAGGTCGGCGAACTGACCCTGGCGCTGCGCCCGACCGGAGACGAGGCCCGTCTGCCCGCACAGGTGGCCAGCGCCAACGAGATTTTCGGCATGCGCCCCCCCGTCGACGGCAGCGTTGCCGCCGATCCGGCGGCGTCCGGCGCTGCTCCTTCCGGGCCTGTCCAGTCGCGCGGCGAAGCCGCCTCGGGCGTCGAGGTGCGCGTTGTGCGCGGAACCGAAACCACCAGCTACCGGGTGCCCCGCTGATGTTCAGGATCATCCCCCCCTCTGCCCGCAGGCAGGCCGCGCTTGTGCCGGCCACCCTGCTGGCCGCCACGCTCCTCGCGGCTGCGCCGATCGTCGCCCCCGCCCCCGCCGCCGCGCAGTCGGCGGCAGCCGGCGCCACCATGGCGGTCGCAGTCAACAAGTCGCAGGTGCTGAAGCTCGATCGTGCGTTCGCCAAGGCGATGGTCGGCAACCCCGAAATCGCCGACGTGATGCCGTTGAACGCCAACAGCGTCTATGTGCTTGGCCGCACGACCGGCTCTACCAACCTCGCGCTCTATGATCGCAACGGCGGCCTGATCGCGGTTGTCGATGTGGTGGTCGGGCCGGACGTGCTGGCGCTGAAGCGGCAACTGTCCGACACCTTCCCCGCCGAGAAGGTGAAGATCAGCAGCGCCAATGACTCGCTGGTGGTCGAGGGGCAGGTTTCCAGCCCGCTTGCCGCCGAGCGGATCATGGCGGTCGCCCAGACCTACGCCCCCGACAAGGTGCTGAACCTGATGTCGGTCGGTTCGCCGCAGCAGGTGCTGCTGGAAGTGCGCATTTCCGAAATGTCGCGCGGCACGGTGAAGCAGCTCGGCCTGACCAACGTGTCGTGGAACGGCGGCGCGGTCACCGGGGTGGCAAACTCCGAGGCCGGGCCGTTCGTCGGCGTGCTGCACGGCCTGTTCGGCACCAGCCTGAACGTCCAGTTCGAGGCGCTGGAACGCGAAGGTCTGGTGCGCACGCTGGCCAATCCGAACCTTGTGGCGCTTTCGGGCGAAACGGCGAACTTCCTGGCCGGCGGCGAATTCCCGGTGCCCTCGGGGGTCGATAACAATGGCCGGGTATCCGTTGAATTCAAGCAGTTCGGCGTGGCGCTGGCGTTCACACCGACGGTCTTGGCCGACGGCCTGATCAACCTGCGTGTCGCGCCCGAAGTGTCGCAGATCGACCGCGAAGTGGTGGTGCAGCTTTCCGGTGCGGCCATTCCCGGCCTGAAAGTGCGCCGCGCGATCACCTCGCTCGAACTGCGCGACGGCCAGTCGTTCGCGATGGCCGGTCTCATCCAGAGCGACTTCGCCGATACCGTGCGCGCCATTCCGCTGCTGGGCCGGGTGCCGATCATCGGCGCGCTGTTCCGCTCGACCAACTTCAAGAAAAGCGAAACCGAACTGGTGATCGTGGTCACGCCGCGCATCGTGCGCCCTGTCCGCCCCGACCAGATCACGCTGCCGACCGACCGTGTCGGCGCCCCCAACGCCATGGATCTGTTCATGATGGGCAAGACCCATGAGGTCAGGCCGTCAGCAAAAACGTCGCCTGCGCGCCCCGCCCCAGGCGGGGTCGAAGGCGACGCCGGCCATATCGTGAGGTGAGAGGATGATGCACATGGAGAAGCCGCAAAAGGCCCCCGCAACGGCTGGAAACTTCGCCCGGATCGCGCTGCCGCTGATCGCCACCAGTTGCGCGCTCTATGCGCTGGGCACCGGCACCACGGCGCAGGCGCAGGACCCGGATTTCGGCTGCACCGTGCGGCAGAACATCGAGGTCCAGACCGTCAACATGGACCCGCAGTATGAAGGCACGCTGATGGAAGGCGGCGTCGGCCTGCGCAGCGTCGCCGCAGTCCGCCGCTACATGACCGACAAGGTCCGGCCGCTGGTCAGCGCATCGCTGGCATCGTCGGTCGGGCAGCAGGGCGGTGCCGGTGCCGGTGCGGGCGGCGGCGTCGAAGTGACGGGGCAGGGCAAATGACCCTGCACAGCCCGCTTCCGGCGGCTGGTTCAGCCGACACGCAGCCCTGGCAGCCCGAAGACGGCCGTGGCGCAGGCGCAGCTTCGCGCCGCGTGCTGCTGCTGGCATCCGAACCGGGCCGCCTGCCGCCCACCGACCGGCTGTCGGCGCTTGGCATCGAGCCGATCCTGTCAGGCGCAGACATCGCCGGAATCGAGCCAGGCTCGCCGCTGCTCGAAGGTGTCGATGCCGTCGTTGCCGAACTGGTGCCGGGGAATGATGGCGCGCTTCCGGCCTTTGAACGGCTGGTGCAGTCGCTGGGGCATGTGCCGGTGATCGCCGCAGTCGACGGTCTGTCGGTTGCCGATACGCGGATGCTGCTGCGCAGCGGCGCGTTCGACGTGCTGCCGCTGCCCTTCACCGCCGACGAACTGGCGCACGCCGTCGCCGATCTGGCGAAGCGCCCGGTCCGCCCGCAGGCGGCGGCCGCCCGCCAGCCGCAACGGCAGGGCAAGGTGGTCAGCTTCCTCAGCGCGCTTGGCGGGGTGGGTTCCACCGCGCTCGCCACCCAGGCGGGCATTTTGTGGTCGTCGGATGCGCGGGTCTGCTACATCGATCTCGACGTGCAGTTCGGCAACGCCGCGCTGCTCCTCGATCTGAAGCCGTCGCTGCATCTGGGCAATCTGATCGAAGACGCCGAGCGGCTCGATCCCGATCTGCTCCAGTCGGTTGCGGTTTCGCACGGCTCGGGGCTGTCGGTGATCGCCAGCCCGCTGGAAATGATGCCGATCGACGCCATCGACACCGACTTCATCGACCGCATCCTGCGCGTCGCCAGCCAGACCTATGATCTCGTGATCGTCGATCTGCCGACGCTGTGGACGGAATGGACCGTCCGGGTGCTGCAACGCTCGGATGCGGTGTGCATGATCTCCAACCTGTCGGTCGCCGGGATGCACCAGACGCGCCGGCAACTGGAAATGGTGGAGGCGAATGGCCTGATGCCCAAGCTGAAGCTGGTGGCGAACCGGGTGAACAAAAGCTTCCTCGGCAAGGTCGACCTGAAGGAAAACGAAGCGGTGCTCGGCCGCAAGATCGAATTCACCATCGCCAACGACTATCCGGCGGTCAGCGGCGCCAACGACGAAGGCCGCGCGCTGAAGGAAGTGAAGCCCGGGTCGCGCGTGCTGAAGGATCTGAAGTATCTGACCTCCACCCTGTCTGTCGCGCTGGCTGCAGAAGGCGACGCGCAATGAGCGGAATGAAGGGCATGGCCTGGCCGCGCAAACCGGCAACCGGGCCGGCGCCGGCGCCGGCCGCCTCCGAAACGGTAACGGTCGCGCCCGAGCCGAAGCAGCCCGAAGCGCCGCGCATGGACGTGAAAACCGAACTGAAGGTCGAGCTGCACCAGAATCTGCTGGGGCGCATCAACCTTGCCGCGCTTGAATCGATGACGCGCGACCAGGTCAGCAAGGATATCGGCGACATCGTCTCCGACATGCTGCGCGAAACCAACCATGCGCTGAACATGACCGAGCGGCGGCAACTGGTCGAAGACATTCTGGACGAGCTGCTGGGCCTCGGGCCGCTGGAGCCGCTGCTGAAAGACCCGACCATCACCGAAATCATGGTGAACACCGCGCACATCGTCTTCATCGAACGCGCGGGCCGGATCGAGGAAACCCGCGCGACCTTCGCCGACAACCGCCACCTGCAACGGATCATCCAGAAGATCGTCTCGGGCATGGGGCGGCGGATCGACGAAAGCTCGCCGATGGTCGACGCCCGCCTGCCCGACGGCAGCCGTGTCAACGCCATCATCCCGCCGCTCGCCGTCGACGGCCCGATCCTGACCATCCGGAAGTTCGCCAAGACGCCGATCAACATGGACAAGCTGGTGTCGTTCGGCGCCATGCCCGAAGCCTGCGCCGAAACGCTGCGCGCAGTGGTGCGCGGCCGCCGCAATGTGCTGATCTCGGGCGGGACGGGCTCCGGCAAGACGACCATGCTGAACGCGATGTCGGCCTCGATCGGCGAGCACGAACGCATCGTCACCATCGAAGACTCGGCGGAACTTCAGTTGCAGCAGCGGCACGTCATCCGGCTGGAAACCCGCCCGGCCAACATCGAAGGGCGCGGCGAAATCAACCAGCGTGACCTCGTCAAGAACTCGCTGCGGATGCGCCCTGACCGGGTCGTGCTGGGCGAGTGCCGGGGCGGCGAAGCCTTCGACATGTTGCAGGCCATGAACACCGGCCACGACGGCTCGATGACGACGATCCACGCCAACACTCCGCGCGATGCGCTGTCGCGTCTCGAACAGATGATCGGCATGTCGGGGCTGGAAATCAGCCCCAAGGCGGCGCGCTCGCAGATCGCCTCGGCCATTCACGTCGTGTTGCAGCTCGAACGCCTGTCCGACGGCAAGCGCCGCCTCACCTCGCTGGCCGAAGTGACCGGCATGGAAGGCGAAACCGTGCTGATGCAGGAAATCTTCCGCTTCGACCGCCAGGGCATCGACGCGCAGGGCAATGTGATCGCCGAACTGAAGCCGACCGGCATCCGACCGAAGTTCATGGAATATCTCAGCGCACGCGGCATCAACCTGCCGGGCACCCTGTTCGACCCCTATCGCAAGCTGGACGCCGTGGCATGACCTTGCCCGACACCTCGGCCCTGATGCTGACGCTGCTGTTCTTTGCAGTGATCCTGCTGATCGAGGGCGCCTACTTCTACTATATGGACGTGCATGCGCCGAAATCGCGTGTCGGCCGGCGGCTGGGGGCGCTTCGTACCGGCAACATGGTCGAGGAAGTGCAGGCGTCGCTGAAGCGCCACCAGAGCGCGCGCGGCGAATCGATGGTTGCGACCATCCTGAACCGGCTGGAAGGCAAGCTGGCGCAGGCCGGCATGCGCATGACGGCCGAACGCATGCTGATGCTGATGGCGGTGGCGACGGCCGGTCTTGCCGTCACTGCGCCCGTCATCCTCGGCATCGCCGACATGCTGCACAGCTTCACTTCGGTGCTCCTCGTGCTGGTGTTCGCCGTCTGCATCGGCACGGTGTTTCCGGTGCTGCTGCTCGACCGCAAGGCCACCAAGCGCATCAAGAAGTTCGAGGAACAGTTCCCGGTCGCGCTGGATATTTTCGTGCGCGGTCTGCGCGCCGGCCACCCGGTCACCGGCGCGCTCGATCTGCTGGTCGAGGAAATGCCCGATCCGATCGGATCCGAATTCGCCATGGTGGTGGCCGAAATCAGCTATGGCTATGATCTGCGCGACGCACTGAACAACCTCGCCAACCGCGTGCAGACCACCGACATCTCGATGTTCGCGGTCTGCGTTGCGATCCAGGCGGAAACCGGCGGAAACCTCGCCGATATTCTGGAAGGCCTGTCGAAGGTGATCCGCGAGCGCCAGTCGATGGTGCTGAAGGTGCGTGCGCTCGCCTCGGAAGGCAAGATGACTGCAATCGTGCTGTCGGTGCTGCCGGTCGGCACCTTCCTGTTCGTGTTCTCGACGCAGCCGGAATTCTATCTCGATGTGGTCGATGATCCCTGGTTCCTGCCCGGACTCATCGGCCTTTCCTTCTGGTATGCCTGCGGCATCTTCATGATCCGCAAGCTCGTCGATCTGAAGGTCTGACCGATGGGCGGCAATCTTTCGACCTGGCTGGTTCTGGCGCTGGTGTTCGGCGCGGTGGTGCTGGTGGTTCTGGCGCTGGCGCCGATGTTCGAGAAAAAGGTCGACATCGCCAGCCGGCTGGCGACGACCCCGCGCAATGCCGAAGCGGCGATCTCTTCGGGCGGCGCGCCCACCCTCAAGACCGACCACACCGGTTCGCTCTGGGCGCGGCTGGTCGCCGAAGTCGAGGCGCGCGGCCTGTCGCTCGACGACAGCAAGTCGCATCTGCTGGCGGAAAAGCTGGCGCTTGCCGGCTATACCCAGCCCTATGCCGTGCGCGCCTATGTGCTGATCCGTTCCGGCCTGACGCTGATCCTGCCCGCCATCGCCTATGGCGTGGTGGCGATGCTCGGCCTCGAACTGACGCCCTCCAAGCTTTACATGACGCTGGTCGCGGCGGCGGCGGCGGGCCTTTATGTGCCCAACGTCATCGTCAGCGGCCGGGCCGACCGTCGCAAGACCGAAATCCTGAATGGCTTCCCCGACGCGCTCGACCTGATGCTCGTCTGCGTCGAAGCTGGCCTGGGGATCGACGCCTGTTTCGCCCGCGTCGGGCAGGAAGTGGTGGAACTGCACCCGCGCCTCGCCGACCTGTTCGCCAGCGTGTCGCTGGAACTGCGGGCGGGCCGCGCCCGTGCCGAGGCGCTGAAGAACATGGCCAAGCGTTCAGGCGTCGAGGAAATCCAGTCGTTCGCAACGCTGGTCATCCAGTCCGACAAGCTGGGCGCCAGCATCGGCCAGGCGCTGAAGGTCTATGCCGGCGAGATGCGTGAATCGCGGCGGATGCGCGCCGAGGAAAAGGCCCACCGCCTGCCGGTGCTGCTGTCGATCCCGCTGGTCTTGTTCCTGCTGCCGACAATGATCGGCGTGCTGGCGCTGCCGGCTTCGATCTCGCTGAGGGAGTCGATGTTCAATGCATCCGACAAGTGATCCTGAAGATCGCGCCACCGGCCCGTCGGCGCTGGCGCTGGCGCCCGTCGCGCTAGGCGCGCTGCTGGCGCCCGCCGCCGTCGATGCCCGCACGACAGCGGTCGATGGAATGCGCGCCATCGAGCCTGCCGAGCAGGCGGAGACGCTCGATGCGACGCTGGCCCAGGGACGCGCGCTGCTGACGCAGGGGCAGGTGGTGCTGGCCTTGCAGCAATATAGCCGCGCCATGGCGATGGCGCCGGAATCGGTCGAGGCAATGAACGGCGCCGCCGTCTGCTACGACCGCATGGGCCGGTTCGAAAGCGCGCGCACTCTCTATGAAATGGCGCTGGGCCTCGAACCGCAGTCCGGGCTGCTGCTGAACAATTACGGCTATTCGCTGTATCTGCAGGGCGATAAGCGCGAAGCTGCACGCTTCCTGTCGCTCGCCGCAGCCTCGGGCGATGCCGAGGTATCGGCGCGCGCGCTGAAGATTCTGGGCAAGATCGATACCGCCCGGCAACCGGCGGCTCCGGCCGTCGCCCAGGCCGCAACGCCCGAGCCGATGGCCGATCCGGCCCGGATCGTCCGCACCAGCGACCATGAACTGCGGCTGGTGCTGGCTGACCCGCAAAAGCCCGCGCCCGCCCGCCAGCGCGAAGCGACCACCCGGCTTGCGGCAGTGCTGGGTTCCGACCTTGCTGCCGCGATCGTTCCGGTAGGCGGCCTGTCGAAGGCCGACGACCAGCGCATCGCCCTTGCCGAAGCGCAGGCGATCCGCGCCGACGCCGCCGAAGCGGCAGAAGCCGCGCGCGCGCAAGTGGTGCCCGGCCTGCTGATGGCGGCAAACGATCTCGGCCTCGGCCCGCGCGCTGGTGCGTTGCCGGCTGACGCAGCCGACGTTTTCGCGCCTGCGCGGCCGGATGCGCTCGCCACCGACGACCCCGACTGGAACCGCTTCCAGTTGCTGATGGTGGCCCAGACCGACGGCCCGGCGCCGCACCGTCCGGGAACCGGAGCGGCGGTGATCGCCGCCGGGCTGGTGCCACAACCGCGCCGCCTTGCGGCCACGGCCCGCCCCGAGCTGGAGCCGGAAGCCTGCCTGTTCACCCGCCCCTTCGAAAGCGACGATGCGCGGCTGAACGGTCTTGCGAACCGCCTGCACGCCGACAGCGGCGAGCCGGACGTCGCTGAGAAGATCGCCCGGCTGGAAGCTCTGATCGAGCGCATGCAGGCGATCAGAGCCGCCGCATGAAGGCCGCGCTTTCCGCACTGACGCTGCTGTTGCTTGCGCCGGGTGCCGCTGCAGCAAGCACGGAAACGATGGCGCCCGCCGCCGAACAGGCATCACAGGCCGACGGGCTGACCTTGACGCTTGGCTTCATCGATCGCGCGATTGCCGACGGGCGGCTTCGCTCGGCAGCGGAACTGCTGTCCCGCGCACGAACGCGCGGCGAGCATGGCGAACTGCGCCTGCGCGAAGCCGAACTGCTGCTGGCGGCGGGCCACAGCGCCGACGCGGCGCTGGCGTTTCAGTCGCTCGAGGCTGAAGAAGGCCTGGCAGCGCGCGCAAAAACCGGGCGTGCGATTGCCTTGATCCGCCAGAACCGCACGCCCGAAGCCGAAAGCCTGCTGGCGATCGCCGTTTCGCTGGACCCGGCGCTTGCACGCGCGTGGTCGGCGCGGGCCGTGCTGGCCGACCAGAAGCGCGACTGGAAGCTGGCGGAAAGCTGCTATGGGCGGGCGATCGCCGCGGCGCCGGAAAGCGCCGACGCCTTCAACAACCGTGGCTATTCGCGGCTGCTGCAAGGCCGGACAGCCGAGGCAGAGGCCGATTTCCAGCGCGCGCTGCGCCTCGAACCGCAGCTTGCCGCCGCCGCCACCAACCTGCGGCTGGCGCGCGGGCTGCAAGGCCATTACGCACAGGCGTTCGAAGGCAGCACCCGCGAGGATCTGGGCCGAGATCTGAACACCGTCGGCTATGCGGCGCTGCTGCGCGGCGACCTGAAGCTGGCGGAAGGCTATTTCAACCGGGCGCTCGAAGCCGACCCGCGCTATCAGGCGCAGGCCGCAGCAAACCTTGCCTATCTGCGCCAGCTTGCAACCGCCGCGCCGGCCGTGCAGGAAGACGCTGCGAAACACTGATATGCCCTGGCTTGCCCCCCTGTTTGCCGCCCTTGCCGGGGCGATGCTGCTGATCGCGGCCTTCTGGGATATCCGCCGTTTCGAAATTCCCGACAGCCTGTCGATCGCCATTCTGGCGCTGGCGGTGGCGTTCGGTTTCACCCAGCCGGATTTCCCGTGGCTCTGGCACGGGGCAAGCTTTCTGGCGATGTTTGCCGCGGGCGCGCTGCTGTTCGCGCTTGGCTGGATGGGCGGCGGCGACATCAAGCTGATGACGGCTGCCGCCGCATGGACGACGCTGAAAGGCCTGCCCGCCATGCTGGCGGCGATCCTGCTGGCAGGCGGCGTGCTGGCGCTGCTGCTGCTGGCGGCACGCGCAGTTGCCCGCCGTTCGGCCAGTGGCCAGCAGGCGCTGCCCGGCCCGCTGCGCGACGGCGCGCCACTCCCTTATGCGATTGCAATCGCCGGCGGCATTTTCTGGTGGGCGTTCCGCCACTGGCCGATCTGACGCTGCAATGCGAACCGGTCCGCGCTTCGGCTTGAGCAACGGCAACGCTGCGCTACCATGCCGGCCATGACCTATCGCCACCCAAGCGGCAGCCCGCTGCACCACGAACGGCTGAAGACGAAACAGCGCGAACTGCGTGACGGCTTTGCCGCGCCGCTGTCGCTGAGGGTGCATCGCGCCCTGTCATGGCTGCGCCGCGCCGAGGCCGAAGGCGACGACGAAGACGTGCGCTTCATCCTGCTGTGGATCGGGTTCAACGCCGCCTACGCCGGAGACGTCGACGCATCGCGCACTACAGGCGCCGCAGAGGGCGAGCGCGGGCTGTTCCAGGCGTTTTTCACCACCCTCGTCGGCTATGATGGCGGGCACCGCATCTACGACATGGTGTGGCAGCGATTCCCGCACGAAATTCGCGTGCTGCTGGCAAACCAGTTTGTGTTCGGGCCATTCTGGCAGCACCAGAACGGTCTCTCCGGCCACGCCGACTGGGCGGACCGGCTGGATCGCGCGCAGGTCGCCATCAACGCGGCGCTGGCCCACCACGATACGGCAAAGATCCTGTCGATCCTGTTCGACCGGCTCTATGTGCTGCGCAACCAGCTCGTCCACGGCGGCTCGACCTGGAACAGCGGCGTAAACCGCGCACAGGTCCGCGATTGCAGCGCGATCCTCGGCTGCCTGCTGCCGATTTTCATCGATCTGATGATGGACAACCCGAACCACCC
>NZ_DBNHFX010000061.1:0-2001 GCF_057137845.1 Sandaracinobacteroides sp.
ACAGGCGACTGTAGCCAGCCTTTTCGATCCGGGTCGGCGCGCCACAGGCGGCACAAAACCCATGCCGGCGATGCCAGTCGAGGATCGAGCGCGCCTGCGCCACGATCGAAGCCCGGCCGTCGCCCAATGTTGCTCCCGCCATGCGCGCGTCGGTAGCACGTGCGGGAATGTCGTCGTCGGCGCGGCCGTCGACGGCAAAGCGCGGGTCGCCGTCTGCCGTCAGCCCCAGAAAGATCGTCGTTCCGGTCGGGATCTCGCTGCGCCGCGCCCAGAACAGATCCTGCCCGTCTTCCGTCAGCAGCGGTTTCAGATTTTCCAGAATCAGGAACCGGGTGGCGGGGTTCATCCGCGCCGCCTGAACCGCTGCGGCATCGCGACGCATGTGATCCGCCCGGTCGAGCGGCGAGCCGGTGAACCCCATCGGTCTGTTGGCGCTGGTCATGTGGATGTCGTCTCCTGTCGGTTCGTCTGGTCTGCCGCGACCATCTCTGCGGCGCGCAGATAGAGGCTTGCAAGCCCTGCGGTGCCGATCGCCGAACGATCGGTCCAGATCAGGGGCGCCCCCGCAAGGTCGGGGCACCTGCGCTGGATTCGGATGGAGGCGACCGCCAGATTCAGCGTGAAGTGGCTAAAGACGTGGCGCACCGGGGTCGGCAGTATCTGCCAGTCGCCATCGAAGGGAAGGGCGTGCGGTTCGTCGGCGGACCAGGGTGTGCCCGGCAAACCCAGCGTGCCGCCAAGCAGACCGCGCGCTGGCCGGCGAACCAGTGCAACGGCATCTCCATCGGTGATCCACCAGGCAAGGCCTTGCTTCACAACATGGATTTTTGGCTGCGGTTTCGGCGGAAAGCGATCGGCTTCACCGGCGATGCGGGCGGCGCAATCCTTTGCCAGCGGGCATTCGCTGCAACGCGGGTTTCGCGGAAGGCAGACGGTCGCGCCAAGCTCCATCAGCGCTTGCGCGAAATCGCCCGGCCGGCCCACCGGCACATATGGTTGCAGAAAGCGCGCCAGCCGGGTGGGTGCCAGCGATTCCGGCGTATCCAGCATTATCAGGCGCGCCATCACGCGCACGACATTCGCATCTACCGCTGCAACAGGTTCGCCGAATGCGATCGCGGCAATGGCGGCTGCCGTATATGGCCCGACACCGGGAAGTGTGCGCCAGGCAGCGGCGTTTGCAGGGAATTCGCCATTTGCCGCGATGGCGCGCGCCGCCGCCAGCAGGTTGCGGGCGCGGGCATAATAGCCAAGCCCTGCCCATTCGCGCATCACGTCCTCGTCGGGGGCGGCGGCCAGTGCGTCGATGGTGGGCCAAAGCGTGACGAAGCGGCCCCAATAGCGCGCAGCCACCTGCACGCGGGTCTGTTGCGCCATCACCTCGGACAGCCAGACCGGATAGGGATCGGGCAGCCGTCCGGCGCCGGGCGGCAGCCGCCAGGGCAGGGCGCGCGCGTTCAGATCATACCAGCCGAGCAGCGTTTGCGGCAGTGACTGGGGAAAGCGGTCGACGGACATGCGGTCCCTCTGGCACATGGAGATGGATATGGCGAAGTCTCCGCGAAAACCTGATGGGCCAGCGCCCCGGCGCAACGGCGTGCGCGAGGTGGGGGCGCTGCTGCCGGACGTCGGCGGAATGGCGTTTCGCCGCTTCGGCTTTTCGCAGGGTGTGCTGATCTCGCGCTGGGGCGAAGTCGCCGGGCCGGTCTATGCCCGACATTCGGTTCCGCAGACGCTGAAATTCCCACGCGGAGAAACTTCCGGCGGCACGCTGACAGTTCTGGTGGAAGGCGCCTTTGCGCTTCAGTTACAGCATGTTGCACCACAACTGGTGGAGCGGGTGAACGCAATCCTCGGGCATAACGCGGTCAGCCGGTTGAAACTTGTGCAGGGTGAAGTGCCGCGCCCGCCAGCACAACGCGCGCCACCGGCCCCCGTCGATGCACAGGCAGCCGGGGCTGCGGGGCAGACGCCATCACTGGCCGGCATCGCGGACGAAGG
>NZ_DBNHFX010000062.1:0-2166 GCF_057137845.1 Sandaracinobacteroides sp.
CACCGCCCGGCAACAGCGCGTTCACCATCGGCCGGAACTGCGGCAGCACCGTCGACAGGTTCACCAGATTCTGAAGCCCGGCTGCATAATTCGCACGATTCTGCACCGACAGCACATAATCCTGCCCCGAATCCACCGAGTTCTGCTGATACTGTCCAGAAAGGCGAGCCTTCACGCTGCCGAAATCATGTTCGATTCGGCCCTGAATCTGCAATTCGTCGGCAAAATACTTCGGCGCATAGTCGGTATAGACTTCGCGTGGACTGGTGGGGTTGGTCCCGGTAAACGCGCTTGGGCCATAGAGGCTGCCAAGGCCGATGGTTGCAAGCGTCGGCCCAAGCACCGGCCCGCCCTGAATCGCAAGCAGCTCGCGCGAGGTAAGCACTGCGCCAAGCGTTGCGTTGGAATTGGTGAAGCCGTTTTCGCGACGCCCCGGCAGACAGCCCAGCACGCCCGTAGGATCGGTCTGGCACATCTGCTTCTGAATGCGCATCCGGTCGTCGTCCTCGCGGAAGTAGTAGCCCATCACGTCGACCGTGGTGTCGTCCGTCGGCTCCCAGCGGACTGAGCCGCGCAGCGCATACATTTCGCGGCCATCATATTTCGCGCCGTCGAACAGGTTCCTGGTGTAACCGTCGCGCTTCATGTAGAAACCCGCCGCCCGCACCGCCAGCGTATCGCCGATCGGCACGTTTACCATGCCCTGCACACGGATTTCGTTGAAATTGCCGTAGCCCGCCTCGCCCGAGGCCTTGAACGTCTGCATCACCGGCTTGGCGGAAACGAAGTTGACGACGCCCGAAGTGGCGTTGCGGCCGAACAGCGTGCCCTGCGGCCCGCGCAGCACTTCCACCCGTTCCAGGTCGAAATATTCAGTCTCGAAGATGCGGGTGGCGAACAGCGGCATATCGTTCATGTGGATGCCGGTGGCGCTGTCGCAGGTCACGCCGACGCACAGGTCGCCGACGCCGCGGATGGTGAAGCTGGCGCCGGTGAAGTTACCCTTGGTGAAGGTGACGTTGGGCAACGAAAGCTGCAACTGCGAAGCGTTGTTGATCTGCTTTTCCGTCAGCGCTTCGGCAGAAAAGGCCGACACCGCGATCGGCACGTCCTGCAGGCTTTGCGCCTGCCGCTGTGCCGTGACCACGATATCGCTGACGCCGGCACTGCTGGTCGCCGTCTGCGCCAGCGCCGCAAAGCCGATCAGGCCCTGCACGGATACTGCCGACACCAGGGCAGCACGAACGGCCAGTTTCGATGCACTCATCATCAACCTCCCCTTGGCCCCACGCATGGGGCAATCTCCCTACCGGCGATGGAAGGAAACCAGACGTTGCAACGCGCCGGAGCCATTCTGGCTTCTCTGGCACGTCACCGGCCCTCCCCGACCGATGTTCGCATAGAAACAGTCCGTCTGTTGCTTGTCCAGAAGGGCAGGGTCACTTTTTAGGACAACAGTTCGCAGGCAAAGGAACAATAAAGACCCCTGTGGCATTTCCGCCACTGTGCGCAGCAGCCGCTACTGCCGCTTGTGCGGCGGTGCCTTACTCAATTGTGAAATCCTGTGCACGCGGCACGACCCGCCGGCACGCGCCATCACCCGGTCAGCGCCAGCGCACAGCTTTCCGTTGTGTGTGGGGCGATAGTAAAAGCCGCCATAATATCCAAGCTGCGGGCACGACTGCGCCATCGTCAGCCGGAAGCGCCGCCCGCCGCGCATGATGATATCGACATTGCGGTGATCGACCACCATCGCCCCGGCAATCCGCCCCATGTCGATGCAGGCCGACTTGCTCGACCGCGCCGGAACCCAACGCTCCTGCTCGGCGGGGGGCATCGGCCGCGCCGCGACAACGCCCAGATCGGACTTCTGCGCATAGGCGGCCGCGCCGCCCGCCAGGAGCAGCCCGCACAAAGACAAACGCCCGACCGACCTGAGCAGCACCTTCAGCCGCACGACGATTCCGGACCCGGACATGCGTTCAAAAGGGCGCTCAAAAAGGCGTGACCATGCACCATGCGCCCTGCCTGCCGCGCACCCCTTGAACCGGCCGTGAACCCTGCATCCTTCCTTCAGTTCGCAGGCTTTACGAACCTCAGCGTCATGCGGTCGCTTTCGCCGATCGCCTGATACTTCGCCCGGTCGGCATCCTTCAGGGCATAGGT